>JAJFFI010000265.1 GCA_021776755.1 Alphaproteobacteria bacterium
GGCCGCGCCCAGCGCCTTGCCTGCGGCCTTGGTCAGGCCATCCCAGTCGTAGCCCGCATCGGGATGCTGCAGGACGAGCTTTGCCTCGCCCAGGGCGGCCGGCTCCCGGTAGACGGCGACCCCGGCCGAATCCGGACCGCGGTCCGACATCTCGATCAGCATCGCCGAAAGATGCGCGCCGAGCTTCTTTTCGACCTCGGGCGACTTTGCAAATAATCCGACAATTCCACACATATTCGCCACTCCCGAACAATACAGCATCGTATTTGCCGTCAGTCGGGCACGCGTGTCCAGTAAAAAAATATTCCTGTGAGGAAAACCGCTCAGCCGTCCGATTTCTGCTGCACGATCACCGATATGAGCCGTATCGGGAGGTCGATAAGCTCCTCGGGACCGTGCGGGGCGTTGGCGTCAAAGAACAGCGAGTCGCCGGCATCGAGGTCGTAGATCCGGTTGCCGTGCCGGTAGCGCACCTTGCCCGTCAGGATGTAGACGAACTCCTGGCCGCCGTGCTGAAACATCGGAAAAACCTCGGATTTTTCGGTCAGCGTCACCAGATAGGGCTCGACCGACACGCCCTTGCCGACCGTGTGCCCGAGCAACTGGTACTGATGCCCGGCGCGGGTGCCCTGCCGGTCGATCACGAGGCCCTGGTTGGCCTTCACGTGGGTTGCGTCCTGGTGCTGGTCGAACTTCCGGAACAGCGCCGTGACGGGCACGTTCAGTGCCCGCGCAAGCCCCTTCAGGGTCGCAAGCGATGGCGAAGTTGCGCCATTTTCGATCTTCGACACCATCCCCACCGAGAGATCCGCGAGCTTCGCCACTTCGGCCGTGGTCAGCCGCAATTCCTGGCGGAACTGGCGCACCTGATGGCCGATCGACAACTCAAGATCGTTCCCGTCCGCGGCGGTCGCGCCGGTGGACTCGGCCACGCGGAATGGGTCGGTTTTCTTGACAGTCGCCATGTCAGCCCCGGTCGAGTTGTGTGCGCGGCTCGATCATGCCGCCATTCGGACTGTGGATACAACCCGAGTGTCGGACGGGCGCCTTTCAGCGTGACGCGACCGGGCGGATGTGAATACGATTGTGCGCAGACCGAAGACGCCCGGAGACAGACGATATGCTGAGAAGCGGCAAGCAATACCTCGACAGCCTCGACGACGGGCGCGTCATCTACATCGGCGACGAGCAGGTCGAAAACCCCGCCACGCACCCGGCATTCCGCGATATGGCCCGGATCTACGCCCAGCTTTACGACCTCAAACAGGCGCCCGGGAACGTCGATCTCATGTCCTACGAAGAGGACGGCGAGCGCTACAGCACGTCCTTCCTGAAGCCCCGTAACCAGGCTGATCTTGAAAAGCGCACCGCGGCCCATCGCTTCATCACCGAATGGTCCTACGGCCTCCTCGGCAGGTCGCCCGACGCGACGGCGAGCAACGTCACCGGGATCGCCATGAAGCCGGATGTGCTGGAGGAAAACGAGGGCGGATACGCCGATCATCTTGCCGCCCTGTGGCAGGATCTCCGCAAGAATGACGTCTTCCTGACGTATGCGATCGTCCCGCCGCCTGCCGCCCGAAACCCGGAATACTACCAGTCGAAGGGTATCCCGTCGCCGACGCTCAAGGTCACGAAAGAGGACGATGCGGGTGTCTATATCAGCGGCATGAAATTCCTCGCGACCGGGGCCGCGGTCGCCAATGAGGTGATCGTCGGCAACATCCTGCCGCTTGCCGACGACCAGGCGGCGGAGTCGATCACCTGCATCATCCCGTTCAATCTGCCGGGGCTGTCGCTCTGGGCGCGAAAGCCGTTCGCCCGCGACGTGAAGCACGAGTTCGAGGCGCCGCTGAGTTTCCGCTACGACGAATCCGACTGCATGCTGCTGTTCAAGGACGTACACGTGCCGTGGGAGAAAGTGATCGTCCACAACAACGCGCCGCTCTCGCGGGATATTTTCGTAAAATCGGCCTCCCACGTGCTGTCGAACCATCAGTCGAACTGCCGGTTCCATTCGAAGATGCGCTTCATCACCGGGATCGCGAGCCTGATTACCCAGGCGACCGGGGCCCACGGAATTCCGGCGGTCCGCGAGACACTGGCGAAGCTCGCCGCGATGGAGGCCGCGTTCGGCGCCATCATCGACGCCCAGATCTATGCCCATGAGAAGATCACCGACGAGTACGTACTCTACGCCCGGCGCTATATGTACGCAGGCCTGCTGTGGGCAGCCGAGAACCATTCGATGCTGCTGGATACCGTGCGGGAATTGATGGGCGGCGGCGTGTTCCAGTTCCCCGCCAGCATCGACATCGTCAACGATCCGGAACTCAAATCAACCTTCGAAACCTACTGGGCGACCGCCTCCGACAGTTCGGCCGAGCGCATGAAGCTCTTCTCGCTGGCCTGGGATCTGGTGGGCTCGCCGGCCGCGAGCCGGATGCAGTCATATGAGAAATTCTTCGTCGGACCGCTGTTTTCGGTCCGCAACTACAATTACATCAACGCGCCGTGGGACGAGTTCGACGGACTTGTAAAGGACCTCATGGATCAGTACGACGTGCCGGGCCAGGGCACTTGAGACGGGGAACGGCATGACTGCAGAAATTCGAAAAATCGTTCGCTTTGAGGACGAGACATTCATCGAGGGCGGCAAGGAAGCGCCGAAGCCGTTGCGCCTTATGGCGGTCGCGGCGATCATCGCAAATCCTTGGGCGGGCCACGGGTTCGTCGATGACCTGAAGCCCGAGATCGTTGCCCTGGCGCCCGGCCTCGGCGAGCGGATGACCGCGGAAATCGTCGCGATGGCCGGCGGCGGCGACAAGATCGAGGGCTACGGGAAGGCCGCGATCGTCGGCATGAACGGCGAGGTCGAGCACGCTTCGGGCATGATCCACACGCTCCGGTTCGGCAACCACTACCGCACCGCCGTCGGCGCGAAATCCTATCTGGCATTCACCAACGTGCGCGGCGGCCCCAACGCGCCGATCATGATCCCGCTCATGCACAAGGACGACGAGGGTATGCGCTCGCACTACCTGACAATCCAGTTCGCGGTGCCCGATGCGCCCGGGGTGGATGAAATCCTGATTGCGCTGGGCGCCTCCATCGGCGGCCGCCCGCACCACCGCATCGGGAACCGCTATCAGGATCTGGAAGAGATGGGCAAAACCCGCGACGACACGCCGGTGTGAGGCAAGCGGCCGTCCAATTCGCGCCGCCTGTCCCGTTCAATAGGCTCACGTATGTCTGATACATTCGACCGCTTGGCTGAACCCGGCGCTATGCCGCCTGAGGCGCTGGAGCGTCTCGTCTACCTCGTCGGTTCGGCGCGAGGCGGCACGTCGCTCTCGTTGCACATGTTCGGGGCGCACCGCCATGTGTCCAGCTTCATCGGGCCGAGCCATTTCTACAACCAGATCTGGCGCTACCGGAAGGCCGTCCACGAGAGAGTGCTGCGGGTCCTGTTCTGGGCGGGACTGTCGACCGATCAGGATCGGCTTTTCGAGTCGCTCTCCGAGCCGCAGCGTGACGCCGCGCATACGCTTTACGCGCGCGGATTCACGAACCCGTCGATGCGCGGGCTCTACGATCTTTATGCTCTCTTCCGCGCGCTCGATCCGGATATCGAACATCCTGCCGATGGCTACCGCGCCTGGTTCGACAAGAGTAATGATGCGAACGGCCTCGAGGAGATCGCAGCTGCCTATCCCCAAGCCCGTTTCCTCTTTGTGTTCCGCGACCCTCGCGGCGCCGTGCCGACACTCACGACGCGGGCGGCCATGCAATCGGCCCAATCGGAGAAGCTCGCCCTTGGCGGCGTCGTTGCGCAAAGCATCTACTGGCGAAATTTGAGCCAACGGTGCCTTCGGTTCGCCGGCAAGTTCCCGGATCGAAGCCTGTTGCTGTCGTACGAGCGGCTCGTGACCGAGCCCGAAACCGTGTTGTCGGAAGTGTTCTCGTTCGCGGGCCTCGATCCCATGACCCCGGACGAAATGCAGAAGCTGGCCAGCACAATCGGCTTTGGTTCGACCTATGAGGCCCAGAGCGTCGGTCTCAATCCGGCGCCCATCACACGCTGGCGGACACGCGTCCCGGAAGAGGTCATCGACGTCATCTCCGCGATCTGTGCACCGACAGCCTCGAAGCTCGGTTACGACATTGCAGCGCCTGAGAAGGGTGCAGGACTTTCAGCGTTGCTCGACCATGTCCCGGGCAACAAGGCCAAGGCGGTCACGCTCGCCAAGCTGACCTATTTGAAGGCCCGGGAGTTGAGCGGCCGGCTGCGGCCCGGTGCGTACGCGCGGCCCCCGTTGCTGTGGTCGCCGAAAAAGGACGCCGCCCTCGTTGCCGCGACCGCCGAAGACTGAGCCGTCAGCCGGTGCCCAGTCCAGCCCTCGTGACAAAATTAATCAAATAGTTAATATTGGCCTCATTCGAAACGGCCCGGTTCGCGATGCCGGCAAGCGGTGAGGTGCAAGATGCGTGTCCTGGTTCTCCAACACAGTCCCGTCGACGATCTCGGCCGGTTCGCC
>JAJFFI010000266.1 GCA_021776755.1 Alphaproteobacteria bacterium
TCTCGTCCGCAAGGTGACCTTTGCGTTTGCCTATTCCTTCAAGTACAGCCCGCGGCCGGGCACGCCAGCGGCCCTGCTCGAGGACGCCGTCGGTCCGGACGTGGCATCGGCCCGGCTCACCGAACTCCAGGCCCTGGTGCACGAACAGCAAACCGCCTTCAACCAAGCCACTGTCGGCCAAATCCTGCCCGTGCTGTTCGAGCGCCCCGGCCGCGATCCCGCGCGCCATCCCGGCCAGCTCGTCGGACGAAGCCCCTATCTGCAGGCCGTGCATGTCGAGGCCCCCGAGGCCACCCTTGGCGACATCCACGATGTACGAATCACAGGCTGCACGACCAACGGCCTCACCGGCAAAATTGATGCCGCACCGGAAAGATTGAGCGCATGACCGGCGCCCCGATCCATCTGCAATTCGACGACAACCATCTGTTGGCCATGCTCTATGGCGAGCATGACCGGCATCTGTCGCGCATCGAGCAGGAGCTCGGCGTGTCGTTGTCGACCCGCGGCAACCGGCTCGCCATCACCGGGCCGGAGGACGCGTCCGAGTCGGCGCGCGCGGTCCTGTCGGGGCTTTACGAGCGGCTAAAGCGCGAGCTTCCCGTATCGGGGCAGGAAGTCGACGCGGCGCTGCGAATAGCGCTCGGCGAGGGCGGCGATGCGGCCACTGTGATCGATCAGGTTTCGGGCGGCGGGCCCATGATCCAGACGCGCCGCCGCACGATCTCGCCCCGCTCGCCGATGCAGGGCGAGTACATCACCGCGCTGGCGGACTACGAGATGGTGTTCGGCGTGGGTCCGGCCGGCACCGGCAAGACCTATCTCGCGGTCGCGATGGCGGTGCAGATGCTGCTGCAGGGGCAGGTCGAACGGATCGTGCTCTCGCGCCCGGCAGTCGAGGCCGGCGAGCGGCTGGGATTCCTGCCCGGCGACATGCGCGAGAAGATCGACCCCTATCTGCAGCCGCTCTACGACGCGCTTTATGACAACCTGCCCCGCGAGCAGGTCGACAAGAAGCTTGAGAGCGGTGAGATCGAGATCGCCCCGCTGGCTTTCATGCGGGGCCGCACGCTGTCCAATGCCTATGTCATTCTGGACGAGGCGCAGAACACCGCGCCGATGCAGATGAAGATGTTTTTAACCCGGCTCGGCGACAATTCGCGAATGGCCATCACCGGCGATCTCAGTCAGGTCGACCTGCCGGGCGGCACGCGCTCCGGGCTTGCGGATGCGCTGGAAATTCTGGAAGGTATGGAAGGCGTTGGCGTGATCCGGTTTACCGACGTCGACGTGGTCCGGCACACTCTGGTCGCCCGCATTGTCCGAGCCTATGACCGCCGCAGTGCGGATCAGGACAGCCGCGACGGCAACAAGAAATCGGACTCCTTGCGTGGGGTGCAAAAGGGCCGCCCCGAAACATCGGCCAAGTAATACGCCCCCGTAGTACGGCATTCCCGACGGACAGCAATTGAGCACTCAGACCACTCTGGAAAGTTCCCAACCCGGCGCCGCGCGAAGCGGTGCAGGGTGCAACGCGACGCTGCGGGCGGAGATCGACGTGTCGGTCCTGCATGACGGATGGCGCGATGGCGGGGTGGACTTTGAAGCCATCGCCCGGCGCTATGCGCGCGTGGCGCTCGACGCTGGATTGGCAGATGCGCCGGTTGCCGTGCCGGAAGGCCCCTGGGAGATTTCCCTTGCGCTCGCCGGTGACGCCGACATTCGACCCCTTAACCGGAAATGGCGCGGCCGGGACCAGGCAACCGATGTGCTTTCGTTCCCGGCGCACGATGGCTCCGTTCAGGATGGACATTCAGCGCGCCAGATGCCGGGAGGCACCCCCGAACCGCTTGGCGACATCATGCTGGCCTGGGAGACGGTGGCGCGTGACGCCGTAGCGGACGGCCGTCCGGCGGGCGACCATGCGGCGCATCTCGTCGTTCACGGTGTCCTGCATCTCCTGGGTTACGATCACGAAACAGAAACCGAGGCCCGGGCCATGGAGGCGCTTGAAACAGCGGTCCTCGCAGCCGCCGGGCTCGCCAACCCTTATGCGGAACCCGCCGAATGAGTGAGCGCAGTAACGAGTCGGGCATGCCTGAAAATGTTTTCGCCCCGGCGCCCGAACCCGGCACCGAGCCCGAGGACGACGGCGCCGCCGCACCTCCCTCCGGCACGTCGGTTTTCAGCACCATCAAGGGCTGGCTCCGCGGTTCGCGCCGGTTGCGCAATGGCGAGCACCTCCGGGTCACGATCGGCGAATTGATCGAGGAACAGGCCCACACCAACGACGTCATCCAGGACGATGAGCGGGCGCTGCTGCGGAACATACTTCAGCTTCATGGCACCACCGTCGAGGATGTGCTGGTGCCACGCGCCGACATCAACGCCATCGACAAGGACGCCAGCCTCGAAGATCTGGTCAAACGGATCACCGAGTCGGGGCACTCCCGGCTGCCGGTCTACCGCGACAGCCTCGACGACATTATCGGGGTCATTCACATCAAGGACGTTGTGTCCGTCATGCGGAGCCGGCGGAAATTCAGGCTGCAGTCGATCCTGCGCGAGGTGCTCTACGTGGTGCCCTGGACGCCGGTCCTCGATCTGCTGCTCGAGATGCGGACGACGCGCAAACACATGGCGATTGTGATCGACGAGTTCGGCGGCACCGACGGCCTCGTGACCATCGAGGACCTGGTCGAGGAGATCGTTGGCGAGATCCGCGACGAGCATGACGAAACCGAAGAGCCCAGGTTGCAGCCCCAGAAGGATGGCAGCGCCGCGGCGGACGCCCGCGTGCCGGTCTCCGATCTGGAACAGCGCTACGGCCCGATCCTGACCGAAGACGAGCGCGAGGACACCCAGACCCTCGGCGGGCTGGTCTTCATGCTGGCGGGCCGGGTTCCGGCGCGCGGCGAACTGATTCGCCATTCGAGCGGCATCGAGTTTGAGGTGGTCGAGGTGGACTCGCGTCGCATCAAACGTCTGCGCCTCCGCAATCTTCCGGCCGCGTCTGAATGACCGCGCCGGGCGCCGGCCCCTCTCCGGCGGAGGCGCGCTTCCCGGGTCTCCGCGCCCGGGTCGAGCGGATCGGCAAGAGCCGCGGCTGGCGCCGCGCTGCTCTCGCGATCATCGCCGGCCTCTGTGCGGCCGCCGCGCTGCCGCCCTTCTACGTCCTGCCCCTCCTCATCCCCGCTTTCGGAATTCTGTTCACCCTCGCGCTGCATGCGAGAAGGGTCCGGGATGCGGCCCGGGACGGCTGGTGGTTCGGCCTCGGATTTTTCACCGCCGGTCTCTACTGGATCGCGATCTCGCTGTTCGTCGATGTCAGTTTCATCTGGATGCTGCCCTTCGTTACGCTCGGGCTGGCCGGGGTGCAGGCAATTTTCCCGGCGGGTGCGGTGGCTTTCCTGCGCTGGTCCGAGGCGCGCGGATGGCCCGCGATCTTCGTGCTCGCGTCAGCCTGGGTTGCGACCGAATGGTTGCGGGGCCTCGCCTTCAGCGGTTTCCCCTGGAACCTGATCGGCACCGTCTGGACAGTCTCGGACGCGGCAATCCAGGGCGCGGCGCTTGCCGGCGTGCTCGGGCTCAGCCTGGTGACGGTTCTGGCAGCGACAGGTCCCGTCCTTGGCGTATTGCCGGCGGGCGTCCGGGGTCCGCGTCCGTGGACCGCCGCGGCAGTCCTGCTGCTGCTGCCGGCCGTGCTTTGGGGAGGCGGCATGGTGCGCCTGCATTTCGCAAAGGTTGAGCCGGTCCCGGGGGTCAAGCTCCGCATCGTGCAACCCAACATTCCGCAGGACCAGAAATGGCAGCGCGCCTTGCGTGACGCGAACTTCCGCAAGCACGTCACCCTCACCAGGGCGCCCGGGTATGACAGCATCACCCATGTCATCTGGCCCGAGGCTGCGGTCCCCTTCTTTCTTGAACTCGACGGCATCCGGCGCGTCGCG
>JAJFFI010000267.1 GCA_021776755.1 Alphaproteobacteria bacterium
CTGCAGATGCGCGCGCTGATTCATCGAGGTCAGGAGATCGCGGTTCTGACCTTCCAGCGCCACGTCAACGCGGGTGCGGAGCAGGTTCGCGGCCCGGGTCAGGCGCTTTGACAGGACCTCGATGCGGCTCGCGACCGAGGCGCAGGTCAGCATCGCCGGGTCGAGCCGCCGCTCCATGAATCCCTCCATCGTGCGGAACCCCTCAATGCGCACCTCGCGGAGCTTTTCGAGCCGCGCCCGGACGATGGCGGAATATGCTTCGCTGGCGCTGAACCGGTAGGCGGTCGAGGCTGACACATCCTCCACCGATTCCGAGAGCTTGGTGAGCTCGTCCAGCAACGCATGCTCGACGTCGAGATCGTCGGCATCGTTCATCCGGCCGGTGAGCCGGGCGAGGTCGTTTTCGAGCCGGGTCACGTCGGCGCTCACTTCCCGGGCGATCGGCAACGCCAGCATCGAGAGCATCCGGTAGGTCTCGACCTCGATGAGCCGCTGGACGAGCCGGCCCGCCTGCCCCGGCAACAAGCCCTCGTCCTTGACGAGAATGCGTCCAAAGCCGTCTTCGTGGGTGCGGAAGTCGGTCCAGACCCGCGCCCCACCGCCCGAAACGATGCTGCTGCAGAGGCTGTCGCCGACAAACCACGGCGCCGGCCCGCCCTGCGCCGCGGTTGGATCGATGCCGTCGAGCGCCAGATGGACCGCCGCAATCACCTGGCCGGGCAAGTCCTGCATCAGCTCGTGGGAAACGAAAGACAGGGCGGGCTTCTCGAATGGATGCTCGAAGGGCCCCGACTTGATGAAGGAATAGCCGACGAACTCGGTATGCCGCTCCCAGCGCAGGGTCACGCTGCCGAGACTGACGGAAAGATGGTTGGCGCCGGCAGGGGGAAGCTGTGCCCCGTAGCGGTCGCAAAGCGCTTCCATGTGCCGCCGCGCTCCGCCCGTGTCGCCGGGCTCGATCAGAACCGCGATATGCGTCACCTGCACCGGCGGCGTGACCGTGGGAAACGGGCGCGCGTGGAATTCGTTGCTGAGCGCAAAGCGCTGGGGATGGTCCTGCATGGTGGCAGACCTGTTGGAGATCAACTGTCGGAAGGTTTCCCGTGTCCGGCGCCGTTCGGCTTTTCCGTTTCCGACTCATTCGCCGACGCCGACGCCTCGCGCTCGCGCAAATAGTCGTCGGTCGTGCGGGTGGGCCGGGTCGGCAGCAGGCCCTCGGCCGGTTCCTCTCCGTCCCATTGGTCGAGGACGCGGCAGTCGATGCACATGCGGATCCGGTTGAGCGCCTTTTCGTCGGCGAACATCGAGTGACCACGGAGCTTGCCGACCATCCGCTCGATCGAGGAGGCGACGCCAAACGGCTCGCCGCAGCGCACGCAGTGAAACGGCTCCTCGGCGTTCTTCACCACTGGCGACATGGCCGCCTCGGCGAAGTTGAACCGGGGCGCGAGCGTGATGACGTTCTCCGGGCAGGTTGTCCGGCAAAGCCCGCATTGCACGCAGGCGTTCTCGGTGAAGGTCAGTTCCGGCGCGTCCTCGTTGTCGCCGAGTGCGCCGGTCGGGCAGACGGAGACGCAGGCGAGACACAGCGTGCAGCCATCGGCATTCACCTCGATATCGCCAAAGGGCGAGCCGTCGGCCAGCGCAACAATGTCCCGGGGTGCTGGCGCGTGCTTGTGGAGGTGCTGGAGCGCCACGGTGACGGAAGAACGCTTGCCGCCCATGACATGGAAGTTGCCGGGTTCCGGTGCTTTCACCGGCGCTGCATCCCAGAGCGCGGCCTCCACAGCGTCCGGATCGGGAGCCTCGATCAGCGCCACCCGGTCCTTGCCGTAGCCGAGACCTTCGGTCGCGGCTTCGCTCAGGCCCATCTGCGACCGAAGACCGTCGAGCTCATCGGCGCGGTGCGGGTTGGCGAGACACGTAACGCCGGCTGCGCCTTAGTCCAGCGCCGCGGCCATGAAGTCGAACCCGACCTGGGTGACCTCGTTCACTGCGAACGGAATAACGTGGGCCGGCAGCCCCCGTCCGGCGCGCGAGACGATGCCGACCATCTCGTCCCCATGCGTGGTGTCATGGACCAGCAGCACCGGGGCGGTCTTGCCACCGTGCTTTCGGTAGGCGCCGAGCAGCGCGCGCAGGCGGGCATAGATGAAGTTGTCGGCCGGCAGATCGTAGGTCGAGGCCCCCGTCGGGCAGACCGAGGCGCAGCCGCCGCAGCCGCCGCAGATGAAGGGGTCGATCGCCACCGTATCGCCGGCAGAGGTGATTGCGCCCGCGGGACACACATCGAGACAACGGGTGCAGCCGGTCTGCTGGTTCCGCGAATGCACGCACAGGGTCTCGTCGAATTTCACATAGCGCGGCTTCTCGAAATCGCCGACGAGGTTCGAAATTTCGAACAGCGCTTTCTGGATTGCTGCCGGGTTGCCGGGTTCGGGATTGAAATAGCCGTCGCGCTTCTCGGGTGCGGTGACCTTGGACGTCCCGCCGGTAAGATCGAGCACGATATCGAAGCGCGCGGTCCCGGTCTCGGCGCCCGGCTCGAAGGAAAAGCTCTCCCGGGAAGAAGGCGCAGCCGGGGCCGCTCACTTGAGCCCGGCTTGAAACTGCCCGAGGTGGCCGGCGATGGTTTCGACCGCGCCCTTGTAGACCACGAATTCGGTAAGGCGCGGCGGCATCAGCCCGTCGGTATCCGTCAGCACGCAGGTCACGTCCATGCGCGACCCCAGTTGCGTTGCCGCTTCGAACGCCTCGGCGCCGCCGAACACCAGGACCGAGCCTTCCGACTCCATCGTCACGGCCGGCGTCCCGGGAGCTTCCAGGGTTGCCTCTTCGAGGAGCGCCATCATCTTCGGCAGCGCCCCCTTGGCATCCTTCGACCATCCGGCCCGCTCGCGGATATTGGCATAGGACACGGCGATATCGGGCGCCGCCTCCGCCGCGGTTTCCTCGAACAGCGGCGCTTCCTGGGTGCACGCCACGAGGACCGGCTTTTCACCAGCCAGCGCCGCCCTGAAATTGTCGATCTGCTTGCGGCAGAGCTGCGTGTTGAGCTTCAACCCCTCGACACCCAGCGCCTTGGCAAACGCCTTCTGGTCGAGCGGCATCGTGCCCTCGCAGTCGCAGATCAGGACGGTTTTGTCTTCGAGGCTCATGGAAAGTTCCGTCCGGGGCTAGCTGCGCTTCTCGCCGGCATTGGCGAAGAAGAGCTGCTGGCCGTTGACCTTGTAGCTGTTGATGGCCGCCTGCCCCGCTTTCGAGACCAGCCAGTCGATGAACGCCTGGCCTGCGGCGGTCTTTACGTGGGCGTGCTTCTCCGGGTTCACGAGGATGACGCCATACTGGTTGAAGAGCCGCGGGTCGCCCTCCGACAGGATTTCCAGGTTGCCCTTGTTCTTGAACTTGAGCCAGGTCGCGCGGTCGGTCAGCGTGTAGCCGCGCATCCCTGAGGCGGCGTTTAGTGTCGCGCCCATGCCGGATCCGCTTTCGCGATACCAGGTGCCGGACGCGGCCCTGGCATCGACGCCGGCGTCCTTCCAGAGTTCGCGTTCTTTCTTGTTGGTGCCGCTGTCGTCACCCCGCGAAACGAACGGCGCTTTCTTCTCGGCGATCGCCGACAGCGCCTTTGCGATATCCTTTTCGCCCTTGATCCCGGCCGGGTCAGACCTAGGGCCGACCACCACGAAGTCGTTGTACATAACGTCGAGCCGCTTCACGCCGAATCCCTCCTCGACGAACTTCTCTTCCGAGCCCTTGTGGTGCACCAGCAGCACGTCGGCGTCTCCGTTCCGGGCGAGCCGGATCGCCTGCCCGGTGCCGACAGCGACCACACGCACCTCGATGCCGCTCTTCTTCGTGAACTGCGGCAGCAGGAACTCGTAGAGACCCGAATTCTGTGTCGAAGTGGTCGAGGCAACCGTGATGAACCTGTTGCCGGCCTGCACCGCCAACGGGAGGCAAATGGCGAGGGCGGCGGCAGCGGTGAAAAGTCTGCGATTCATCTTCGTCCTCATTCTCAGCGGGTCGGGTTTCGGAATTTCGGTTTCTGGCGCTTCAATGTGCCGGTTTCGCCGTGGCGCCACCACAGCGGCTCGCCCGCAATATAGGCCTCCGCCAGATCATTGCGAGGCTTATCGAAAAACGGCTCTGCCTCGGAGTGTTCGAGCAAGCGGCCGCGGAACATGAAGAGGATTTCTCTGGCCAACCGGCGCGCCTGTCCGAGGTCGTGGGTCGTCATCACGATGCGAGTGCCGCCATCATGGATGGACAGCACCAGTTCCTCGATCCAGTGGGTCGCCGCGGGATCGAGGCTTGCGGTCGGCTCGTCCAGAAACAGGACGTCGGGTTTGAGCACCCAGGCCCGGGCAATTGCCAGTTTCTGCTGTTCGCCGAACGAAAGCGTTCGCGCTGACTGGGTCGCAAACCGGGCGAGCCCGGTGCGCTCCAGCACTTCCTCGATCCGGGGCGCGCGTTCGGACCTGGGAATTTTCCGGGCCGCAAGGACATGCTCGATATTGGCGACGACCGAGCGGCGCAGCATGACCGGGCGCTGAAACACCATCGCCTGCCGGTTCACCGGATTGTCCGGCGCCCCGCCCCAGTGGACAGTGCCAGAGGTCGGCTGGATCAAGCCGTGACACAACCGCAGAAACAGGCTCTTGCCCGCGCCGTTGGGGCCGATGACGGCGGTGATCGGCCCGCGCTCGAGGGTACAGGTGAGGTCCTTGATCAGCGGGATACCGCCCGCCTCGAAGCCCACGCCGCGGAGCTCGAGCGGGAGGATGGTCGCGGGTTCGCGGCTGCCGTCCGCCATCGCGCGCCTCAGGCCGCGGCCCGGTACCGGGCGCGCCCGCGCACCAGATAGACTGCCGCATTCACGCCGAGCGACAGGACGAGCAGGATAAGGCCGAGCCCGAGAGCCAGTGCGAGATCGCCCTTGCTGACTTCGAGCGCGATCGCCGTCGTCATGACACGGGTCACATGATCGATATTGCCGCCAACGATCATCACCGCGCCCACTTCCGCGGCCGCCCGCCCAAAGCCCGCGAGCAGTGCAGTGGTGAGCGAGAACCGCGCGTCCCAGAGCAGTGTCATCACGGTAAAGCGCCGCCCGGCGCCAATCGAGCGCAGGTGTTCTTCGTACTCGATCCAGAGGTCTTCCACCGACTGGCGGGTCAACGAGGCAATAATCGGCGTGATCAGAATGACTTGCGCCACGATCATCGCGCCCGGCGTGAACAGCAGATTGAACACGCCAAACGGCCCGGCCCGCGACAGCATGATGTAAACCACCAGGCCCACGACGACTGGCGGCAACCCCATCAGCGCGTTGACCAGCACAGTCGCGAACGTCCGCCCCGGAAACCTGAACAGTGCCAACGCCGCGCCGAGCGGAAATCCGATGACAGCCGAAATCGCGACCGCCGACAGGTTTACGGCCAGCGACAACCCGACGATCTCGACCAGATCCGCATCCAGCCGGACGATCATTTCGAGCGCGGTCAGAAAGGCGTTTCCGAAATCGTGCATCTTGTATCCGTTGTCCCCGCGCCAGACCGATACCACATGAAGGTTGGCGGGGAGAATTTTTTCATGGCATGCGCCGGGCTTGCCGGCTTGTTTGAATCAATTCGAGATTGCCGGACGGCACCCTCCGCTGGCACACTGCCGCGAGAAAAAACGCGCCGGCAAAAAGGCGCGATGCATGGGCGAACCGTCCGGTATGGGAAGCGAAACGCATGAAGACCGAATCGATGCCGGTCGGGGTGGTCCTCGAACGGCGCGACACCGAAAACAAGTGGATCGACTACAGCTGGTATGTCGCGGGCGTGCTCCCTGGTGTCGAGGAGGACGGCGGCTGGCGCGAAGTTGCGCGGGGCGACGGCTGGATCCAGTTTCATGCGGCGACACTGACGCTCGAGCTCTTCTCGACGGAGACCGAAGGCTACAAATACAATCTCAGCCTCGAGCCGCCGCAGGTCTATGTCGTGATGGCGCCCTCGGACGATCCGGACGACGCGCACGAAATCGATGCCCGGCTTGTCACGGTCTGCCCCTATGAAGCTGCCGACTACCTCGACGGCAGCGAGGATATCGTCGAAGCGGCGGCGATGCCGCCGGTGATCGCGGCCTGGGTCGCCGAATTCGTCGAGGCGCACCACGTCGACCAGCCCTTCGTGAAACGAAAGCGCACGCCGCATCCGGACAAGAAGGGCGCGGAGAACGAGTTCATTCCGCCGCCCGGCTGGCGCGCGGCCCGCGGAGGCAAGACTTGATGGCTGCGTCAAAGGGTCCCAAGACGCCTGACATTGACGAGGACGAAGACAGGCTGTCTCGCTGGTCGCGCCTGAAGCAAGCCGATCGCGAGAAGGATGCCGACCCCTCGCCCCGGGGTGACCTGCGCGAGGAGACCGCCGCTCTTCCGGCAGTGACGTCCGAGCCCGAGCCTGACGTCGAGGAAGAGATCAATCCGGAAGATCTTCCGGACATCGACACCATGGATCGCGACTCCGACTTCACGATGTTCCTGAAAAAGGGCGTGCCCGAAATGCTGCAGCGGAAGGCGCTCCGCAAGCTCTG
>JAJFFI010000268.1 GCA_021776755.1 Alphaproteobacteria bacterium
CAGTGGTCTCAAGACCATCCGGGACCGCGATGGCGCCAATGCGCTCTCGGGTTTCGGCTCGGCCAAGGGCTCGAACGAAGAAGCGTATATGTTCCAGAAGCTGGTGCGCACGGGCTTCGGCACCAACAACGTCGATCACTGCACGCGCCTGTGCCACGCGTCCTCGGTGGCAGCCCTCATGGAAGGCATCGGCTCAGGTGCGGTGACAGCGCCCTTCACCGCCTGCCGCGACGCCGAGGTGATCGTCGTGATCGGCGCCAACCCGATCGAGAATCATCCGGTCGCCGCGACCTTCTTCAAGCAGGCGGCGGTGGACGGCAAGACGTTGATCGTCATGGACCCGCGCGGAACGGCGCTGAAGAAGCACGCGTCCCACATGCTGCAGTTCAAGCCCGGCACCGATGTCGCGATGCTGAACGCGCTGCTCAACGTGATCGTAACCGAGGAGCTCTACGACAAGCAGTACGTCCAGGCGCGCACCGAGGGTTTTGAGGCGCTGGTCAGGCATGTGCAGGATTTCACGCCCGAGACCATGAGCGAGGTCTGCGGCGTCGAACCCGATGTGCTGCGCGAGGTCGCCCGCACGTTTGCCCGCGCCGAGGCCTCGATCATCTTCTGGGGCATGGGCATCAGCCAGCACACCCACGGCACCGACAACGCCCGCTGCCTGATCGCGCTCTCGATGATTACCGGGCAGGTGGGCCGGCCCGGCACGGGCCTCCATCCGCTCCGCGGGCAGAATAACGTGCAGGGCGCGTCGGACGCGGGTCTGATCCCGATGGTGTTTCCGGACTACCAGTCGGTCGAGAACCCGGATATCCGCGCCAAGTTCGAGGACGCCTGGGGCACGACCCTCGACCCCGAGCGCGGCCTGACCGTGGTCGAGATCATGGATGCGGTCCATGACGGCGAGATCAAGGGCATGTACATCATGGGCGAGAACCCGGCGATGTCGGACCCGGACGTGCGCCACGCCCGCGCAGCACTCGCCAAGCTTGAGCATCTGGTGGTGCAGGACATCTTCCTGACCGAAACCGCCTTCCACGCCGACGTGGTGCTGCCCGCCTCGGCCTGGCCCGAGAAGGACGGCACGGTCACCAACACCAATCGCCAGGTGCAGATGGGCCGGGCGGCCCTCGACCTGCCGGGCGAGGCGCGTCAGGACTGGTGGATCATCCAGGAGATCGCCAATCGCATCGGCCTCAACTGGACCTACGAACACCCGCGCGATGTGTTCACCGAGATGGCGGGCCTGATGCCGTCGCTGAAGAACATCACCTGGGATCGGGTGATGGCCGAGGAGTCGGTGACCTATCCCTCCGATGCGCCCGACAAGCCCGGTAACGAGATCGTTTTCGCCGAAGGCTTCCCGACGGCAAACGGGCGGGCAAAGCTGGTGCCGGCCGACATCATCCCGCCCAAGGAACTGCCCGACGCCGAGTACCCGATGGTGCTGACCACAGGGCGGCAGCTTGAGCACTGGCACACCGGTGCCATGACCCGGCGCGCGGCGATCCTCGACGAGATCGAGCCCGAAGCCATCGCGCGGCTCTCATCCGGCGACATGCGCCGGCTCGGGGTTGATCCGGGCGACATGATCCGCGTTGCAACCCGCCGCGGCATTATCGAGCTCAAGGCGCGCCGCGATGGTGCGGTACCGGACGGCCTGATCTTCATCCCGTTCTGCTACGCCGAGGCGGCAGCCAACATGCTCACCAACCCGCAACTCGACCCGATCGGCAAGATCCCCGAGTTCAAGTTCTGCGCGGCCCGGGTGGAAAAGGTCGCGGACGTCGTCGCGGCGGCGGAATGACGCTGTAGGAATTTGCTGTCTACCTGCGCTATGACTCCCTGCATCTAATGCAGGGAGCAATCGCATGAAAGTCCGCGCCGCCATCCTCGAGGAAATGGGCCGTCCCGCGCCCTATGCCGAGTCAAAGCCGCTCACCATCAGCGAGGTCGAGCTCGACCCGCCGGGTGAGGGCGAGGTGCTGATCAAAATTGGCGCAGCGGGGCTCTGCCATTCCGATCTTTCCGTCATCAACGGCAACCGGCCGCGCCAGACGCCGATGGCGTTGGGCCATGAGGCGGCGGGCGAAGTAGTCGAGTGCGGCCATGGGGTCGAGAACCTCGCCAAGGGCGATCATGTGGCCCTGGTCTTCGTGCCGTCCTGCGGGCGTTGCCTGCCGTGTTCCTACGGGCGCCCGGCGCTTTGCGAGCCCGGGGCGGCGGCCAACAACGAGGGCACGCTTTTCTCGGGCGCACACCGCATTCACCGCAATGGCGAGACCGTGGCGCATCACATCGGCGTCTCGGCCTTCGCCGAATACGCGGTGGTCTCGGAATACTCCTGCGTGAAGATCGACCCGGACCTGTCCTTCGAGGAAGCGGCACTCTTCGGCTGCGCGGTATTGACCGGCGTCGGTGCGGTGATCAACACCGGCAAGGTGCCGCCGGGTGCGACGACGGCCGTGGTCGGGCTTGGCGGCGTGGGGCTCAACGCGCTCCTTGGCGCGAAAGTCTCGGGGGCTGACCGCATCGTCGCCATCGACATTCACGACGACAAGCTGAAGCTG
>JAJFFI010000269.1 GCA_021776755.1 Alphaproteobacteria bacterium
CATAGATGCCGGCAAGCCGGAAAACGTGGACCGGCACACCATGATCTTCCCAGAGTTCGAGCCAGGCGGCCTCGGCATCGACCCGGCGCTGCCCGCGTTCACCGGTAGGGTCGAGCCGGGAGCTCTCGTCGACCCAGCCGCCGTCGCGGGTGCCATAGACGCCCGTGGTCGAAAGATAGCCCACCCAGGCCAGCCCGCCGCGTGCGTTCAGGGCCGCTATATCCCGGGCGTGGATGTCGATCACCGGATCGCCGTGCCCGTCGGGCGGGACCGAGGCGAGGAGCGCCGACGTTCCATCGAGCGCGGCGGCGGGATCGCTGAGCGGGTGGCTGCGGGAAAAAACATTCATTTCCGACACGGGTGGCGTCGGTGCCCTCGCCGACCGCGACGTCCCGGCGATGTCCCAGCCCCGGGGTGCCAGCAGCTGGCCGAGGGCTGCGGCCGAAAATCCGTATCCAAAACTGAAAAGCCGCTTCATGTTCACGTTTTCCTGTCGGCCCAGTGGACGATAACGCACCTTGTGCCGGGGCGCGGCACCGGTCAACAGCCGGGCGCCGGAGGATGTGACTGTAATTCGATGCTATGGTGAATGCGTGTAATGCGAGCAAAACTCCCCCGGTTCAGGCGCGATGGAACCCCGATTTGCGAGAAATATTTCCCTATTTGAGGATAATCAGTGCGCACTCGGGGAACGCACACCTTTCACAAGACAAAAAGCGCGAATTTCTGCCGTATCGGCAAGAAGATTCGCACATCGCTCTCGCCTCTTCAGGCAGAGTCTCGCCGTAACTTCATGGAATCGCGGAAGGAGTTTTCCACAGCACCAGAGGACGCGAATCTTTTTTACGGTTCCTTGAAAAACGGCTGTTGCCAGCCCTAAATTCGATGAGTACAGTAGATTCGCTGTTGAGAAATCGACCGGGCCTGACAGGCATAGCGCCAGTCTTTGGCCAGTGGAAATGTTGATAGCGCACGATGTAAAGTGCCGACCACTTTAAAAACTTCAGTAATAGAAGGGCCAGCCAAAGTGTAGCTTCGGCAGGTGGGGAAGTTTTACTTTCGATTATATGAGCGGCACGTAAATATGGGGGTTTGTTATTTACTGAATAGTTAGCCAGGTTTCTTCGGAAATCGGGACAGGGAAGATGCGTCCGAAGGGCGGGCGGCTTCCTGGCACGGCGCGGCAGGAAAGCCTCGCCCGGCGAACGAATACCCGAACGCTGCAAACCGGCCGGGATGCACAAATCTGGCCGGTTGGGAGAAGAGACGCACCATAAGGTTGCGCGACGCCGTAGGACTACTGAGGTAGGACTACTGAGACGGATGGAGGCCTGGACGCCGCACGCGCAGAAGACCGAGACACGAATTCACTCGCCGCACAAGACGGCGCACCGGCCACAAAGCGCCGGCAACAAGAACGAGCCGCAAATCGGCCAGCAACAAGATCGCAACGCGGGGCAGTAACACCGCGGAGCGGCAGGAGATTGACCGGAACAGGCATGCCGATATGTGCTTGGCCCGTGCGAACGCCAGACCCCGCGAAGAACCGGTGGTCTGGTGCCAATGTCACTCGAAGGACCGCGGATGTGTTTTCGCCGCGGATGATCGAAACCAGATTATTCGGCAAGCGTTTGTAACAGACAGTTCGCCGGAGATCGCGCTGAGAGGGAGAGAACGCAAACCGCGGCGCAGGGCGCATTGACCGGCGAAGCGATGGCTGGAAGGCCATGGCCGACCATGCGGGACGCAAGACGAAATGCAGCAGCGGAGCGTAATCAGGGACACCCGGCGCCGATAACCGGACCGAACGAAGCGTTGCAGGCAGCCCCAATGAGGGCGGCCGGTGGGAGAGGAAATATTATGAGTACACCGATTGATTCATCGCTCTCGGATCGTTGGGCGATGGTGCGCGGGCAACTGCGCGATGAATTTGGCGACACGGCTTTTCGGAGCTGGCTGAAACCGCTGACCCTCAAGGGGCTCGAAGGCAACTGCGTCCGGATGTCAATCCAGTCGAGGTTCATGCGGGACTGGATTAACTCGCACTACAGCAACCGGATTAGCGAGCTCTGGACGAAAGTGCATCCGGAGGTCCGTACCGTCGAAATCAGCATAGACCAGACAGCCGCCGTGCCGCCGAACGCGGGTGGACCCGCCGCGGGGGCCTTCAAGGGTGGCTTTAACGGTGTTGCAAACGGATCTTCGAATGGAACCGGAGCCGCGCCGCGGGGGGCATTTTCCGGGACATCGCAGCGCAACAGCCCGCCGCCGGCGCCAGCCGGGTTCACCGGGACCGGCGAGCGCGAAAGCCAGCTCGATCCGCGCTACAACTTCGAGCAGTTCGTCGTCGGCAAGCCCAACGAGCTGGCCCATGCCGCGGCCCAGCGGGTCGCCGAGTCGCCGACTGTGCCGTTCAATCCGCTGTTTCTGTATGGCGGCGTCGGCCTCGGCAAGACGCATCTGATGCACGCCATCGCCTGGAAGATCAAGGAGGACAATCCCGAGCGGCGCGTCCTCTACCTCTCGGCCGAGAACTTCATGTACGACCTGATCCGCGCACTGCGGCACAAGGACACGATGAGCTTCAAGGAGCGCATCCGCTCGGTCGACGTGCTGATGGTCGACGACGTCCAGTTCTTCAGCGGCAAGGACTCAACCCAGGAAGAATTCTTCCACACGTTCAACGACCTGGTGAACCGCAACAAGCAGCTGGTGATCTCGGCCGACAAGTCGCCCTCGGACCTCGAGGGCCTTGAGGAGCGGCTGCGTTCACGCCTTGGCTGGGGACTGGTCGCCGACATCCATCCGATGACCTATGAGCTCCGCCTTGGCGTGCTGCAGCAAAAGGCCGACGCGATCGGCATCCACGTGCCCTTCGAGGTGCTGGAGTTCATCGCGACCCGGATCAGTTCGAACGCCCGGGAGCTTGAGGGCGCGCTGAACAAACTGGTCGCGCACGCCACCATGATGGGCCGCGACATCACGATGGATCTGTCCCAGACGCTGCTGCGCGACCTGGTGCGGGCCAATGAGCGGAAGCTCACGATCGAGGAAATCAAGAAGACCGTCGCGAGCCACTTCAACCTGCGCTACGCCGACATGGAGTCGGCCCGCCGCGCCCGCCCGGTGGCCCGCCCCCGTCAGATCGCGATGTATCTCGCCAAGCAGCTGACGCCGAAATCGCTGCCCGAGATCGGACGGATGTTCGGCAATCGCGATCATACGACCGTCATGTATTCGGTGAAAAAGGTCGAGGAACTGTATGCGCTGGACCGGTCGTTCGCCGAGGACGTGGACCTGCTGCGGAAGAAACTGGAGCCCTGATACGGGACCGTATCCGATCCGCACGCAAGTGCGTGCCGGGACTGTCAAGCAAGTGCCTACCGGCACTGTGGAGAATCAGGACTGCGCCGGAGTTCCGGGCTGACAAGCCGGGCTCCGGCGCATGCCGTTGCCCCGCCGGCGGCCGTGGTGAGTATGCGCCGACCAACCATTTGAATTAAAAAGCATTTCTGGCGTGCGCGCGGGCGCCGGGCGGCCCGATTTCGCTTTCTGGCTGCAGCCCCTGTGATATACTGGCGCACCGTTATCCGCATGTGGCTGACGGGGTTGATTTCACGGGCGGAAGCTTTCGTGGAAACGCTGCGAATCGGGCGAATTTTCGCCTGCACAGGGCCGCCAAGAGCCCGACGCGGAGTTCACTGGCTGACTTGCCGAAATCACGCTTGCAGGGCGTTGCAGCCTGTTCATCGCAAACCGGATTCCGGGGTGCTGGGAAGGACCGCAAATGTCCTTTCCGGAGTCTGGAACCAACAAACCAAATCGGCGAGATATGAAGGCAATCATCGAAAGGGCCGCACTGCTG
Organism: Alphaproteobacteria bacterium; assembly: GCA_021776755.1. Lineage (GTDB taxonomy): Bacteria > Pseudomonadota > Alphaproteobacteria > JAJFFI01 > JAJFFI01 > JAJFFI01. The sequence goes on from JAJFFI010000269.1 coordinate 3,866, forward strand.
AAGGGACTGGGCCATGTTCAGGGCGTGGTCGAGCGGCGGAACGCGATCGCAATTCTCTCGAACGTGCTGCTCGACAGCCGAGACGGCGCCCTGAGCCTGACCACCAACGACATGGATCTGTCGATGGTCGAGCAAGTGCCCTCCGAGACTTCCCAGGAGGGTGCGACGACGGTGCCGGCGCACACGCTGCACGACATCGTGCGCAAGCTGCCCGACGGCGCGCAGGTCGAGCTCGATGGCGGCAGCGACGGGCAGATGATGCTGCGCGCCGGCCGCTCGCAGTTCAAGCTCTCGACCCTGCCGGTCGACGATTTCCCGGTGATGAGCGAAGGCGACATGTCGCACCAGTTCGTGGTCGGCGCGCCCGAACTGCGCGCCCTGATCGAGCGGACCGAATTCGCGATGTCCACCGAGGAAACCCGGTATTACCTGAACGGCATCTACCTGCACGCGGCCGAGAACGAGGGCAACGCGGTGCTGCGCGCGGTCGCGACCGATGGCCACCGGCTCGCCCAGTTCGACATTCCGTTGCCCGAGGGTGCCGCGGGCATGCCCGGCGTGATCGTGCCGCGGAAGACGGTAGGCGAGCTTCTCAAGCTGATCGGCGAGACCGACGGCGAGGTCGAGGTGGCGCTGTCGGAAGCCAAGATCCGCTTCGCGCTCGACGGCAGCCGGCTGACCTCGAAACTGATCGACGGCACATTCCCCGACTACACCCGCGTTATCCCGGAGGCAAACGACAAGCAGCTCGAGGTCGCGTGCAAGGATTTCTCGAACGCGGTCGACCGGGTGTCGACGATTTCGACCGAGAAGTCGCGGGCCGTGAAGCTGGCGCTCACCGACAAGAGCCTGGTGCTCTCGGCCAACAGTCCGGAACACGGCAGCGCCGACGAAGAGCTTGAAGTGAGCTATGGCTCGGACGCGATGGAGATCGGGTTCAACTCACGCTATCTGCTCGACATCACCAAGCGGATCGAGGGCGACACGGCGCAGTTCCATCTTTCGGATGCGGCGTCGCCCACCATCGTGCGCGACTCGGCGGACGGCAGCGCGCTCTACGTGCTGATGCCGATGCGGGTGTGAGCAGAGCGGCCGCCACGGCAGCGCAACAGGATCACGGCGGACAGCACAACGCTCCGGCGGCCGCAGGTGAGTCGCTGGGTCCCGGTGCGCGTGACCCAGGCGCGCGGCCCGGCGTGAAGCCCGCGGCAATCCGGCGGCTGATCCTGACCGAGTTCCGCAGCTATCCGGCGCTCCGCCTTGAAACCGACGGCCGGCCGGTGGTGCTGACCGGGCCGAACGGCGCCGGCAAGACCAATCTCCTTGAAGCGATCTCATGGCTGGCGCCCGGGCGCGGGCTGCGCCGGGCGCGCATCGCCGAGGCCACCCGCCGGGATGCGGGCCACGATCACGCGCCGAACGCCCGCTGCTGGGCCATCGCCGCCACCGCGACTACGCCTACGGGCGATGTCGATCTGGGCACCGGGCGGCTTGCCGAAGACGCCGGCGCGGCGCCGGGGCGCGCCGAGCGGCGGACGATCCGCATCGACGGCGAGACCCAGCGCGGGCAGGCGACGCTCGCCGATGTGCTCGGTGTCGGCTGGCTCACCCCGGAGATGGACCGGCTGTTCATGGACGGCGCCTCGGAACGGCGGCGGTTTCTCGACCGCATCATCTATGGCTTCGACCCGGCGCATGCCGGGTGCGTTTCGGCCTACGAGACCGCAATGCGCCAGCGCCTGAAGCTGCTGCGCGACGGGAAAAACAATCGCGGCGCCGAGCCGGGCTGGCTCGATGCGCTGGAAAACGTGATGGCCGAAAAAGGCGTCGCGATGGCGGCCGCCCGGCGCGCGGTTACGGCGCAGGTGGACGAGGCCTGCAAACACGGCGTCGGGCCGTTCCCGCGGGCCACGCTTGCTGTTGAGGGCGTCGCCGAAGCCGCGCTCGGGGATTCCCCGGCGCTCGCCGTCGAGGACATGTTGCGCGAACGCTTTGCCGCGACGCGCGGGTTCGACGCCGAGAGCGGGCGCACCAGCGAAGGGCCGCACCGGAGCGATCTCCTGGTGCGCCACGCGGAAAAGAACATCCCGGCCGACCAGGGCTCCACCGGCGAGCAGAAGGCGCTGCTGATTGCGATCACGCTGGCGACCACCCGGCTGCAGGCCGCCGCCCGCGGCGAAACGCCGGTGCTGCTGCTGGACGAAGTTGTCGCGCATCTCGATGCCCGGCGCCGCGCGGCGCTGTTC
>JAJFFI010000270.1 GCA_021776755.1 Alphaproteobacteria bacterium
TCCGAGGCCCGCAAGGCGGCACTCGCCGACCCCGAGGGCAAGGCGCTCGCCGCGACCCTCGGCCCGGTGCGCATTCCCGAGCAGGTGGCCGCCGCCGAATAACCCACTCCTGAATTCATTTCAGAGTCAGCCACAGTCTTAGCCAAGGACCCGCGATGCCCTGTTACTCGATTGACGGCCTCAAACCCGTTGTCCACCCCGACGCCTTCGTCCATCCCACCGCCACCCTGATCGGCGACGTGCTGGTGCGCGCCAGCGTCTATGTCGCACCCGGCGCGAGCCTCCGCGGCGATTTCGGCCGCCTGATCCTCGAGGAAGGCTCGAACTTTCAGGACAATTGCGTCATGCACGGTTTCCCGCACACCGACACGGTCGTGCAGAAGGACGGCCACATCGGGCACGGCGCGATTCTCCACGGCTGCAACATCGGCGAGAACGCGCTGGTCGGCATGAACGCGGTGATCATGGATGGCGCGGAGATCGGCGAGAGCAGCCTGATCGCGGCGATGAGTTTCGTGAAAGCGGGCGCCGTCATCCCGCCGCGCTCGCTCGTCGCCGGCATCCCGGGCAAGGTGATCCGCGAGGTTTCCAAGGCCGAGCTCGATTGGAAAAAGCAGGGCACCGAGGAATATCAGGAGCTTGCCCGCCGCTGCCTGAAAGGCCTCGAAGCGACCGAACCGCTTGCCGAGGAAGAGCCCGGCCGCGAGCGGCTGGTGCTCAGCCACATGCCGCCGCTCTACAAGGCCAAGGGCGGTTGAGACGCGGCATCAGCGCTCTCGGAAAACTTCTCAACATTTTTATCCACAGGCTGGGATGAGCGCTCGCCGAACCGGTCGAATAATTATGGAATGCTTGCAAAACAAGCCTATTTCGGGCGGCGGGTCCGGCACCCATCAGTCCTCTACTCGGAATAACGTCCTATAGATATCCACAGGACGCGGGCGAAAATCATCCCGGATGTAAGAAAAACGTAACGCCCGCAAGGGCTTGAGAATTGCGCACATCGCGCGCATCCGGGCCGGTGTATTTTCCGTGTATACGCAGTTATCCAGCCGGTTTTACCTGGTCCCGGATCCGGTGTGCCAGCAGACAGGCATCGTAGTATTTGATCTCCGCCCCATCGCTTGTATAGGCCGTCTGGCCGCTGGCGATCGCCGGGATCTTCTTGATCTCGCGGTCCCGGTAGTCGACGCAGAACTTCAGGATGTCCTTTTCATCCTTCGATGGGCTGAGGGTCTTCGGCGCATACCTGGCGAGCGGACCAAGGTCCTCGGCCCCGACGGGCGGGACCATGAGTAGAGCCAGCAAGACCGGATGCCATGGCCTCATCGCGCCGCCTCGAACTCGGTCAGGAATCTCAGCACGTTGGTGCCGAGGTCGTCGGTGTTGTAGCCGCCTTCCTGCACCAGCACCGTGGGCAGGCCCAGTTCGGCGTTGGCCCGCGCGATGCGCCCGAACCCTTCGGTAGTGATCTTGAAGCCGTCGAACGGGTCGCCTTCGTAGCCGTCGACGCCGAGCGCCACGAAAACGATATCCGGTGCGAACGTCTTCACGGCGTCGAGCGCGCCGCCAAGCGCATCGAGATAGGCATTGTCGCCGGTGCCCTGGGGCAGCGGGATGTTCAGGTTGGCGCCGTCCCCCGCGCCGGCACCGCGCTCGTGTCCGTAGCCCGCATAGAACGGATAGAAATTTGCCGGATCGCGGTGCAGCGACACGGTCATCACGTCCTGCCGGTCGTAGAAGATGCCCTGGGTGCCGTTGCCGTGGTGCACATCGACATCCAGCACCAACGCCCGCCGTGCGCCCGAATGCGTCAACGCGTGCTGGACCGCAATCGCGATGTTGTTCAGGAGGCAGAACCCGCCCGCCATGTCGGCGTAGCAGTGATGCCCCGGCGGCCTTCCCAGCGCGTAGGCCTGGGCGTGCCCGCCGATCGCGACCAGGCGGGCGGCGTGGATTGCGGTGTTGGCCGCGGTTTTCGCCCCTTCGAAACTGCGCGGTCCGATGGGGGTCGAGAGGTCCGCCGTGAACCAGCCGATCTGCCCGACCAGCCCTTCCGGAAAACCCGCCATGTGGCGGCCCGGGTGCATGTTGGGCACGGCTTCCTCGTTGCCCATGCCCTCGGCCTGCCACCGCGCGTGCGCCGTCTCCATGAATGAGAGATAGGGCTGGCTGTGAATCGCCGCGCGGGGTCCGGGGCCGTAGTCCTCCGGCGCAACGAACGCGTGACCCTTGCCTTCGAGGGTCGCCGCGATCCGGTCGGCGCGCTCCACCACCTCCGGATGCTCGTGAAAGCCGCCGGCCTTGAAATAGAGCTTCGGGCTGTGGACGCGGTGCGCCTCGCTGTAGACGACATGCATGTGGGTTGTTTCTCCGGAAACGCGTTTCGTATGGAAGGACTTTGCCAGCCCTGCTGGCTACAGTGAACCCTCAACCGCCACCATCGGGTATTTCATGAACAAGTTTGCTTTCACCGCCGCCCTGTTTCTGATGCTCGCGCC
>JAJFFI010000028.1 GCA_021776755.1 Alphaproteobacteria bacterium
GGTTCCGCAAATCTCAAATCTATGCCTCGTTCTGGACGCTCGCCTGGTTGGCGGTATTTATCGCGCTGGTGCTCACCTCGATGGGCCTGTCGGGCGGAAATCTGATTTACGTGATCGACGACCCCTACATTCACCTGGCGGTCGCGGAAAACATTTTGAGGGGCGGATATGGGGTCAATCTCACGGAATTTTCCGCCCCGTCCTCCTCGATCCTGTATCCCTTTATCCTTGCCGGCACCGAGCTTGCGGGCCTCGGACCCGCGGGCCCGCTCTTCGTCAACGCCGCGGCAACCGGAGCGTCGGCCTGGTTGCTGCTGGATTTTTACTGGCGCCATGCGGTGCCCGACGGTACGCCGCTTTCAGCGGTCTTTCCGCATCTGCTCGCCCCCCTTCTGATATTTTCGATCAGCGCCTTTGCGCTCCCGATGACCGGCATGGAACATCCGCTGCATGTGCTTGCGGCGGTTGCCGCGGTCCGGGGGCTGGTCGAGGTCGCCGACGGCGGTCCGGCGCCGTTCTGGTTCGCGCCGGTGGTCATCGCAGCCCCGATGCTGCGCTTTGAAGGCACGGCGATGGCGGTCGCGATCGTGGCCGTGTTGCTGATCCTGCGGCGCCGGCGGCTCGCGGCCGTTATCGGATTGGGGGTGACCGCGGGCCTTGCCGTCTGGATCATCGTGATGCTGCGCCTCGGGTTGCCGGTGATGCCGAGCTCGGTGATGGTCAAGTCGACGCTCGCCGGCACCTTCAATCCGGACGCGGGTGTTCTCGACAGCGTCTCGACGGCGGTGAGGATCTTGTGGGCCCAGTTCACGGCGTCGCTGTTGAACCGGTGGGGCATCGTGTTTGCGTTGGTGATCTGCGCGCTCGCCGCGGCTGTGCAGTACCGCGAGGCGCGCACCCGCGCGGATGCGGTGGCGCAGCGGGCCGTCGCCGCAGTGGTCGCGTTTTCGCTTGCCGGGCATCTTGTCGCGGGCCGATATTTCTGGGCCGACCGGTATGAGGTCTATGCGGTGGCACTCCTTGTCGCAGGCGGCCTCCATGTCTTCCGGGAAGACCTCAAGCGTGTGGTGACCGGCCGCATGCTTTTCGTACAGATCGGTATGCTCGGCGCGATGGCGGTCCTGGCCTATCCCTATCTGAATGCGGCTGCGCTGACCCCACGCGCCGCGCGCAACGTCTATGAACAGCAATTCCAGATGCACCGTTTCGCAACAGAATTCTTCTCCCGCCCGGTGGCGGTGAACGATCTCGGCCGGGTCTCCTACCGGAACGACAACTATGTGCTCGATCTTTGGGGACTCGGTGCGGAACCTGTCCGTCAGTTGGATGCGCGCGGCAAGTTCGACGCCGCCGCCATCGAGTCATTTGCGACCGCCGCCGGCGTCGATTTCGCCATGATCTACCAGGTCTTCTTCGAGGGGCGGGTGCCGAAGACCTGGTGCCTGACCGCCATCCTCACGAGCGAGCAGGTGACGGCGGGCGCGCCGGACGTGTATTTCTATGCGACGAACCGCGCGGCCCGGGTACCGATGCAGGCCGCGCTTGCCCGGTTTGCCAAGGTGCTGCCCGGGCGCGTCAAACTACGGCGGATGCCCTGCGACGGAGTGGCGGAATGAAGTCCGAAACCACGACTCCCGTGATCCCGCTCGCGGTCGATGTCGACGGTACACTGGTGAATGGCAACCTGCTGCTCGAGGGGGCGGCGCGCCTTGTGGCGGCGCGGCCGCTGTGGCTTTTCCTGATGCCGGTCTGGTGGTGGCGCGGCCGGGCGTACCTCAAGCGGCGCGTCGCCGAAGCAGCTCCCCTCGATGCCGCAACGGTGTTGTTGAACCCTGAGGTCGTGGCCGCGATCGCATCGGCTCGCGCGGAAGGGCAGCCGGTGCATCTGGCATCCGCCGCCGACGCACTCTACGTGGCGCCCCTGGCCGAACGGGTCCTGGCTGACGGTTATCTGGCGTCGGACGGCAGCGAAAACCTCTCGGGCGCCAGCAAGGCGCGAAAACTGACGGCCCGGTTCGGCGAGCGGGGCTTCGACTATATGGGCGATCAGTGGCGCGATTTGCCGGTCTGGCGGGCGGCCCGCCGGGCACTTGCCGTGAACGTCTCGCCGGCGCTGGCCCGGCGCGTTCGTGCGATCCGTCCGGAGGCCAGGGTCCTGCCAGGCGCCGGCGGCACATTCCGAGATTATCTCGCAGCCCTCCGCCCCCATCAGTGGGTCAAGAACCTTCTGGTGTTCACTCCGGCAATCGCGGCGCATCTTGCTGGCGTCGAGGCATACGGGCAGGCATTGGCCGCATTCGTCGCGTTTTGTGCCTGTGCGTCCGGGACCTATCTCGCGAACGACATGCTGGATCTGCCCCATGACCGGAACCACCCGACGAAGCGGCGCCGGCCGCTCGCGGACGGGAGGGTGACGATTGGCGGCACCTTCGTTCTGGCCATTGCCCTGATGCTGTCGGGACTCGCTATAGCGGCTTTCGTTTCCGTCGAAGTGCTGGGCCTGATGGCGGCCTACCTTTTCCTCGCGGCCGGCTACTCGCTGG
>JAJFFI010000271.1 GCA_021776755.1 Alphaproteobacteria bacterium
GGGGTTCGGAAACGGGAGGGATTTATGGAAGCGCTGAAATCGGGCGCCGACGTGTTTTTTGTGTTGATGGGCGCGATCATGGTGCTGGCCATGCATTCGGGCTTTGCGTTCCTGGAGGTTGGAACGGTCCGGCGGAAGAACCAGGTCAATGCGCTGGTGAAGATCATCGTCGATTTTTGCATGTCGACCGTGGTCTATTTTTTCATTGGCTACGCAGTGGCTTACGGCGTCGACTTCTTCGTCAACGCGAGCGTGCTGGCGGGCAAGACCACCGCCGAGGGCTATTCCTTCGGCAAGAGCGGCTACGATCTGGTCAAGTTCTTTTTCCTGTTGACGTTTGCCGCAGCGATCCCGGCGATCATCTCGGGCGGCATCGCCGAACGCGCAAAGTTCTGGCCGCAGCTGATCGCCTCGGCGTGCATCGTCGGCGTGATCTATCCGTTCTTCGAGGGCATCGTATGGAACGGCAATTTCGGCCTCAACGGCTGGCTTGAAACAACCTTCGGGGCCGGTTTCCACGATTTCGCGGGCTCGATCGTGGTCCACGCGGTGGGCGGCTGGATCGCGCTTGCCGCCGTGATCCTGTTGGGCGCGCGCAACGGGCGCTACACGAAGGACGGCCGTGTGCAGGGCATTCCACCGTCGAACATCCCGTTTCTGGCACTCGGGTCCTGGATCCTGTCGGTCGGCTGGTTCGGCTTCAATGTGATGAGCGCGCAGTCCGTCGAAGGCATCAGCGGTCTTGTCGCGATGAACTCGTTGATGGCGATGGGCGGCGGGGTGCTGGCGGCCCTGGTGATCGGGCGGAACGACCCGGGCTTCGTGCACAACGGCGCGCTTGCAGGCCTGGTCGCGGTCTGCGCGGGCTCCGATGTCATGCATCCACTGGGCGCGCTTGCGGTCGGCGGCGTCGCGGGCGCGCTGTTTGTCTGGGCCTTCGAGCTTTGCCAGAACAAATGGAAGATCGATGACGTCCTCGGCGTCTGGCCGTTGCACGGACTGTGCGGTGTCTGGGGCGGGATCGCCTGCGGCATCTTCGGCATGGAGGCGCTCGGCGGGCTCGGCGGAGTGTCGCTCGCATCCCAGCTGGTCGGCTCCATCGCGGGGGCCACCTACGCGGCGATCGCGGGCGCCATCGTCTATGGCGCGCTCAAGGCCACGATGGGCATCCGCCTCAGCGAGGAAGAAGAGTTCCAGGGCGCGGATCTTTCCATCCACAAGATCGGCGCCTATCCGGAGGAAGACCTTTCCGCGCGGTAGCGAAAGGACGCCTGAAGGCGATTTGCGGGAGGCGGCGGAAGCTGCCTCCCTTTTTCTTGTGCAATATAAATTCCGGCCGCGAATACTTTGCAATATCTCAATGTTAATTGTTTAGTAACGATATTTAACCTATCCTTACCTTGGACTTTACTATGATTTTCTGCGTCCGGAACGCTTCCGGATGCGGGCTACGGAAAGCAAAATGGCGCGAACGGCGGCAAAAGACAGCAGTGGAACCTTTCTTCCGGCAGACCTGAAAACCGGGTTGCGGAAGGCGTGCTGGCAGGCACTGGGCGCGGCCCTCTTCGCGCTCGGCGTGGCGATCTGTCTGGCGCTTGCGACTTTCGATGCCGGCGATCCGTCATTCAACAAGGCGACTGGTGCGGCAGCACACAATCTTCTAGGCAAACCAGGCAGTTACGCGGCAGATTTCATGCTTCAGTCGATGGGCCTGACGGGCTGGGCCTTTGCCCTGGTCTTCGCGGTCTGGGGCTGGCGGCTTGCGATGGGCAAGCGGATCGACCGGCCATGGATCAGCCTGACGCTGTTGCCGCTCGGGCTGATCTTCCTGATGGCGGCGCTGGCCGCAATGCCGGCGTGGAACTCCTGGCCGCTGAAGGTCGGCCTCGGCGGCCATGCCGGGGCGGTAATTTTCGAAGGCACGTTGCGGCTTATCCGCGATTCCGGGCTTGGCACCGTGAGCGTGCCGCTGGCGGGGACGATATGTTTCGCCCTTGCCTTGCTGTTTCTGGTGCCTGCGCTCTCAATCCGCTGGTCCGAATGGCGCTCGATGGGCAAAACCGGCGCCGCCGGGATCGCAACCGGCGTGGCGGCAAGCGTTTCGGCCAGCGTGTCGGGCCTGCGGCGCGTGCGCGAAGCCCGCACCGAGCCGGAACAAGGCGAACGCCGGCAACCGATGGTCCGCCGGGCCGCGGCTCAGCCGGATAACGACCCGGCCCCCAAGAGCCTCGACGACCCTGCCGAGGGCATGCCCGCCCCACCCAGGTTCCTGGTCGAACCCCCCGCCGCACCGCCCTGGGAAAAACCAGAGGCCAAGTCTGGGGCCAAAACAAAGGCCAAGCCGGCCGGCCAGCAGCGCACCCTCGATCTCGGCAAGGCCAAGACCGGGGACGGCAGCTACGAGTTGCCGCCGCTCAAACTGCTGGCCCAACCGCGCCAGCGCGCGCAAACGCATATCGACGAAGACGCGCTGTCCCAGAATGCCGCCTTGCTCGAGACCGTCCTTCAGGATTTCGGCGTCAAGGGGGACGTGACCCGCGTGCATCCGGGCCCGGTGGTCACCCGCTACGAGTTCGTGCCCGCGCCCGGCACAAAATCCGCCCGCATCATCAATCTTTCCGACGACATTGCGCGCTCCATGAGCGCGGTTTCGGTGCGCGTCTCGGTGATTCCGGGTCAGAACGCGCTCGGCATCGAACTCCCGAATGACAACCGCGAGATGGTCTTCCTGCGCGACCTGCTGGATTCCGAGACGATCGAGGCCTCGAAGGCGAAGCTGCCACTGGCGATCGGCAAGGACATTGCCGGCAAGCCGGTGATCGCCGATCTCGCGCGGATGCCGCATCTGCTCGTCGCCGGCACCACGGGCGCGGGCAAATCGGTGTCGATCAACACCATGATCCTGTCGCTGCTCTACCGGCTCGGGCCCGACCGCTGCAAGTTCATCATGATCGACCCGAAGATGCTGGAACTGTCGACCTACGATGGCATCCCGCAGCTCCTGACCCCGGTGGTGACCGAGCCCGCCAAGGCGGTTGTCGCGCTCAAATGGACGGTGCGCGAGATGGAGGGCCGCTATCAGATGATGGCCAAGCTCGGCGTCCGCAACGTCGAGGGCTACAACACCCGGGTCGCCGAAGCGAAAGCCAAGGGCGAAGTGCTGCGCCGCAAGGTCCAGACCGGGTTTGACGCTGAAACCGGCAAGCCGACCTATGAAGAGCAGACCCTCGACCTCGAGCCGCTGCCCTACATCGTCGTGATCGTCGACGAGATGGCCGACCTGATGCTGGTCGCGGGCAAGGACATCGAGGCGACGATCCAGCGCCTCGCGCAGATGGCGCGCGCCGCCGGTATTCACGTGATCATGGCGACCCAGCGCCCGTCGGTCGACGTCATCACCGGCACCATCAAGGCGAACTTCCCGAGCCGGATCAGCTTCCAGGTCACATCGAAGATCGACAGCCGCACGATCCTCGGCGAGCAGGGTGCGGAGACGCTGCTGGGCCAGGGCGACATGCTCTACATGGCCGGCGGCGGCCGCATCACCCGGGTGCACGGCCCCTTCGTCAGCGACGAAGAGGTCGAGAAAGTCGTGAAATACCTCAAGACCCAGGGCCAGCCGGAATACATCGAGTCGATCACCCAGGACGACGACCAGGGCTCGATGATCCCGGGCATGGGCGGGGACGACGGCGACGAGCTTTACAACGACGCGGTGCAGCTGGTGCTGCGCGAACGCAAGGCCTCGACCAGCTTCGTCCAGCGCCACCTGCAGATCGGTTACAACCGGGCCGCCCGGCTAATCGACCAGATGGAGGCCGACGGCCTGATCGGCCCGGCCAACCACGTCGGCAAGCGCGAAATCCTGGCACAGTAGCTTTCGGCCCAATACTATTCCGGGCAGGGGCGCCTGCGCCGCATGGCACCTGAACGCCTGAATTTCTCCGCAATTCCGGCGTTGACTGCCGCCCTGTATCTCCGCTACCGCGTTTCCGCACGCATCTGGAAAGTATCGCCCAACATGGCCCACCTCTCCCTACGCATTATCCGCACCTTCATTGTTGCCGGCGGCCTCGCCGCCGCGGCGGTTGCAGGGGGTGCGTCCGCGATTGCGGACGAGCCGGTTCAGGTCGCGGCCCTGAGCGCCAAGGACCGCGCCGATCTGGCGCGGGTCGAAAAATACCTGAACGGAATCGAGACGGTCGTCGCGGGCTTCATCCAGGTCAATCCGAACGGCGGCGTGTCCCAGGGCCGCATCTACATGAAGCGGCCGGGCAAGCTGCGCGTCGAGTATGACCCGCCCGCCAACATGATCCTGGTTTCCACCGGAGTCTGGCTGGTGTTCTACGACGGTGAGTTGAAGGAGACGACCTATCTCCCGATCCGCTCGAGCCCGGTCTCGTTCCTGCTGCAGGAAAACATGAGTTTCGGCAAGGACGTGACAGTCCTGGCCATCACCCGCGCGCCGAACCTGCTGCGCATCAAGGTCCGGCAGGCCGGCGAGGATGAAGAATCCCAGACGCTGACGTTGACGTTCAAGGACAATCCGCTCGCGCTCAAACAGTGGATCATAAGCGATTCCGAGGGCAAGGATACGAAGCTCGCCCTGCTGGATCCGCAACTCGGCGTCGCAATCCCGCCCGAGCGGTTCAAGTTCGTCTCGCCCGACCGCGATGAAGGCCGTTTCAACAAGCGGAACTAGGCCAGCCGGGAAAAGCTGGCCGCGGTCCGAAATCGAAGACCGATTGATTATCGAGCAGCGCTCTGAAAAGATCGCGCCATGACTGCCCCTGCCCCGAGACCGCTCATCGGCCTGCCATCGGATGTGAAGACCGATGGCGATATGCCGTTCCATGCCGTGGGAGAGAAGTATCTGACCGCCGTGACCGACGGCGCGCACGGGCTCCCCGTCGCGATTCCGTCACTCGGCAGCCGTATCGACATCGACGCCCTGCTCGAGCGCCTCGACGGCCTGTTGCTTACCGGAAGTCCGTCCAATGTCGAACCCCACCGCTATGACGGCCCCGAAAGCGCGCCGGGGACAGCGCACGATGCCGCCCGCGACGAGACAACACTGCCGCTGATCGAACGCGCCCTGGCCGTCGGGATTCCGTGCCTGTTCGTCTGCCGCGGGCTTCAGGAACTGAATGTCGTCATGGGCGGCACGCTGCATCAGCGGATCGAGGAGCTGCCCGATTACCTGAACCACCAGGCCGACAAATCCCTGCCGCTCGATGAGCGATACGGCCCCGCGCACGAGGTCGCCCTGACCGACGGCGGCGCCCTGATCGCGATGAACGACGGCGTTCCCAAGCTGATGGTGAACTCGCTGCACAGTCAGGGAATCGACAGGATCGGAACGGGGTTGAGCATCGAAGCGGTGGCGCCCGACGGGTTCATCGAGGCGGTCAGCGTCGACGGGCACCCGACATTCGGCCTCGGCGTTCAGTGGCATCCGGAGTGGAAAGTGACCGAGTCGGGATTTGGAATGCGGCTCTTCGAATCCTTTGGAAAGGCCTGCGAGTCCTGGGCGGCTGCCCGCGGGAGGCCGCGCCGGAGCAGCGCAGGAAACCAGGCCGCTTGACTCCAAAAATAGCTGATTTTCAACAGCTTACAGACTTTTCCAGAGATTTTCTGGCACTGCATCAATTTTTCACTTGATTCCCGCGAGAATCGGTACAGATTCAAGGTCATGAAGCGGATGGCTCTCCAAGAGCCCATTCGTCTGCAGCACGACCCCTGGTGTTGCAGGCTCCGTTTGGAGCTTCGGGCGCCCGGTCTTCCCCCCTGACCGGGCGCCCTTCTCATTTCTGGCCCCTGCCGATTTCTCCGTCGTGGCGCCCAGCCGATTGCCACCGCTTGCGTGCTTGGCTAGATTGCCGCCGCAGCGCAACGCTGCCCTTCCAACAGCAAGACGGTCGAAGAAATGCCCAAGATGGCGTTCCAGCCCGAACCCGAGACAGTGTTGCCGGTTGACGGCGCAGACGAGGTGTTTCCGGTCCGCCGCATCTATTGCGTCGGGCGGAACTATGCCGCACACGCGCGCGAGATGGGCTTCGACCCGGACCGCGACCCGCCGTTCTTCTTCATGAAGCCCACCGACGCCATCGTGTTCGCCGGCACGGCGGCTGAAGCGTCGGTCCCGTATCCACCGGCCACCAAGAACTATCATCACGAGATCGAACTGGTCGTTGCGATCGGAAAGGGCGGCGCCGATATCAAGGCCGCCGATGCGCTCGGCCACGTGTTCGGTTATGCGACCGGTCTCGACATGACCCGGCGCGACCTTCAGATCGCAGCCCGCGAAAAAGGCCGGCCCTGGGACATGGGCAAGGGGTTCGACCACTCCGCCCCCTGCGGCAGCCTCCACAGGGTTGCGGACGTCGGGCATATCGACAAGGGCGAGATCTCGGTGAAAGTGAATGGCGAAGTGCGCCAGTCATCGGGCATCGAGTACCTGATCTGGAATGTGCCGGAGACGATCGAATATCTGTCGGGTCTGGTCACGCTTGCGCCGGGCGACCTGATTTTCACCGGCACCCCCGAAGGCGTGGGACCGGTCGTGGCCGGCGATGTGATGGACGGCCATATCGATGGCCTGTCGGACATTCGTGTGACAGTGCGCTGCCGGAATGCGGTTCCGCCTCATCACCTGGAACATCAATTCGATACGAAAACGCATCGACCTCCTGAACCAGCTCTCGCTGGAACTTCGGCCTGATGTCGTTTGCCTGCAGGAAACCAAGGTCGACGACGACCGTTTTCCGGTGGCCGATGTTGCCGATATCGGATTTGAGTACTGTGCCTACCGCGGCATCAAGGGCTACAACGGCGTCGCGATCC
>JAJFFI010000272.1 GCA_021776755.1 Alphaproteobacteria bacterium
GGCCGTCAGCGTCTCGGTATCTCCCTGGTTCCTTGCGTTCTCGATCTTCTTTTTCCTGGCGCTCGCGGTGGTCAAGCGGCAGGCCGAACTTTCCCGCGCAGACCTGCGTGGCGATATTCCTGGAACCGGCAGGGCCTATCAATCCGAAGACCGGCTCTCGCTCCTGGCAATTGCGGCCGCGAGCGGTTTTGCCTCCATTGTCGTGCTCGCGCTCTACATCAACACGCCCGAAACCGGTAGCCGGTTCACGCGCCCGGACCTCCTGTGGCTGACCTGTCCGGCCGCGATCTACTGGATTGGGCGCATCATTCTGCTGGCAAACCGCGGCGCGGTCGACGACGACCCGCTGCTCTTTGCAATCCGCGATCCCGCAAGCTGGCTGACTCTTGCGGCAGGCGCCGGGCTCTTTGTGGCGGCGCTATGAAGCTCGCGGGGTGGGGACGATATCCGGTGGCCGAGTGTGAAGTCGTTGAGGGACGTGCGCACCAGGACGTGGCGGCGGCGATCGGCCAAGAAGGGACCCTGATCCCGCGCGGCAACGGCCGGTCCTATGGCGACGCGGCGCTCAATCCCCGGCTGACCTTGTCGATGCAGTCCATGAACCGCCTGCGATCCTTTGACCGCGACACCGGCGTACTGCGCTGCGAGGCCGGGGTGCTGCTCGCCGATATCCTGTCTGTCTTCGTGCCGCGCGGATGGTTTCCCCCGGTCGTGCCGGGAACCAAATTCGTGACGGTCGGCGGGATGATTGCGGCCGACGTCCACGGCAAGAACCATCCCGATTCCGGAACATTCGGCCGGCACGTAATTTCGCTCGAACTCGTGCGCGCCGACGGCACGGGTGCGCGATGCAGCCGCACCGAAGCGCCTGAGCTGTTTCAGGCGACGCTCGGCGGCATGGGGCTGACCGGCGTCATCCTGTCAGCGGCAATTCAGCTCGTGCCGACCGAGACCGCATTTTTTCGCAAGGAAACCAGGGTGGCCCGGGATCTCGACGCGACGCTCGCGCTCTTCGAGGACTCCGGGGGCTGGACCCATTGTGTGGCCTGGATCGACTGTCTCGCGTCGGGCGGGGGGCGGGGGCGGGCGGTGCTCTCCCGGGGCAGACCTGCGGCGATTGCGGATCTGCCGGTGGAGCTTCAGTCGTCACCGCTGCAGGCGCGCTCACGCAAAGGAGGCCGGATCGCCGGAATCATACCGCCTGGAGCTCTCAGGCGCGGAACGGTCCGATTGGCCAATGCGGCGCGATACCGCAGGTCGGTGGCCGATGTCGGACCCAAACTTGTCCCTTATGACCCGTTTCTATTTCCGCTGGACGGGTTCGGCGACTGGAACCGTTTGTACGGCCGGCGCGGGCTGGTCCAGTATCAGTGCGTGGTCCCAGAGCAAAATGCCGCACGAGGGCTGCAGGCCCTGCTGGACCGGGTGGGCGCGAGCCCGGCAAGTCCGTTCCTTGCGGTGCTCAAACGGTTCGGGGCTGCCGGCGAAGGGCTCATGTCGTTCCCGATGGCGGGCTACACCCTCGCACTCGACTTTCCGGTGGCGCGCGAGACGTTGGACCTCATTCCGGAGCTCGACCGCATTACGGCGGAGCACGGCGGACGCGTCTATCTTGCCAAGGACGCTTCGGCCTCCCCTTCGGCGATACGCGCGGGATACCGGCACCTCGATGCCTTCGACGCCCTGCGCACGGGCTCCGGGGCCAGGCAGAAATTTTCCTCGGCGCTTTCGGAAAGGCTCGCCTTGTGACCGCGTCCGACAGCACGTCCGCGCCGAAGACCGCGCTCATTCTGGGCGCGACCTCGGACATCGCGCGGGCTATCGCGCACCGTCTGGCGGGAGACGGCTACGCCCTGCAGCTTGCCGCGCGCGACCCGGAGCGCCTCGCGCGGGAGGTGGCCGATATTGCGCTCCGCTTCGATGTGCCGGTCAGCGTGCATCAGTTCGACGTCCTCGCGCCCGATGGCGGAGTGGCACTGCTCGACGCGTTGCCGGTCTTGCCGGACATTGCGGTCTCGGCGGTCGGGCTGCTCGGCGATCAGCAAGAGAACCAGCAGAACCCGGCGGCGGCGGAGCGCGTGATGCGGACCAACTATCTTGGCCCGGCCGCAGTATTCGCGGCCCTCGCCAACCGGTTCGAGGCACGAGGCTCGGGAGTCCTCGTCGGCATCAGTTCGGTCGCGGGCGACCGCGGCCGGGCCTCGAATTACGTCTACGGCTCGGCAAAGGCGGGCTTTACCGCCTTTCTCTCCGGGCTTCGCCAGCGACTTGCGCGGCGCGGGGTGCAGGTCCTGACCGTCAAGCCGGGCTTCGTGCGCACCCGGATGACAGACAGCCTGGACCTGCCGGGCGTTCTCACCGCCGCGCCCGAGACGGTCGCGAGGGCGGTATCGAAAGCCATTAGGAGGAGGCGTGACGTGATCCACGTTTTGCCGGTCTGGCGCGCAGTCATGCTCGGCATCCGGTTGATACCGGAGCCGCTGTTCAAGCGGCTGGGGCCCCGAAATACGGGAAAAAACTGAGGAATGGTATCGGCTGCGGGAACGAGCCCACGACTCCGGGTTTCCAGGTCAGGCGCTCAACACGGTCGCGGATTTTCTAGACTCACGGAAATCCGAACCAATTGCATTGAGCGAACGCGATTCTTCGGCGAACCGTCTGGTGACGAACGGCGAGGCCATGGCGCGGGCCATGGCGCTGTAGTTTAGCTGAAAGGTCATCTCGGCGCCGACCGTCAGCCGGGTTTGACCGGAGTCCACCACGACGTGGTCGCTGCTCGATCCAAGAATTTCGATCCCGGGCGGCGGTGTAAGTCCCGCAGGATCTGTGTCCATGGTGCCCAAGGCAAGAATGGCCTGGGAGATATTGCCACGATCGGGCGTCCGGATTGCCGCACCGAAGGCGGTTTCTGCGATCTCACCCCAAGGCTCCGAAGGCTTGACGTTTGACTCGATGACTTCGGCAACGAGCGTTACGGCGTCGGTATGGAGCCCGTCAATCGGCTGGCGGTGAAGCGGCTCGCAGCCGAGCAGGATGGACTCACCTAGGCGAAGATTGTTGATCCGTCCCGTATCGGCGCCGCCCAGCACCCATTCAATGTTGCTCGAGTTGCCACCCGAAACGATTGTGACAACGGGACCGAAGGTCGCGTCGGTCGCATCCGCCAGGGCCGACAATTCGCCCATGTTTGCCGCGTCAGGCGCAACCCCACAGCGGCACGCCA
>JAJFFI010000273.1 GCA_021776755.1 Alphaproteobacteria bacterium
AAGGGCTGCTGGCGGCCTGAGCCATGTCGGAGATTTTCACCAACGCCGGCCAGTGCCTGCCGCGTCCCGACGGCGCGACGCTGGTGGCGCGGGCCACCGGAGAAGACTGGCAGGACTGCGGCAGCGACGGCTTTCTGATCAAGCCGCTCTACGAGGATCCGGCAAGCGGCCAGCGCACCTGGCTGATGAAGGTCGAACCCGGTGCGAGCGCGCCGCTGCACGACCACGAAGAGCTCGAGCAGATTTACGTCATCGAGGGCGAGTTCAGCGACGACCGGAACACCTACCGCGCCGGCGATTTCGCCGTCCGCGCGCCCGGCGTGATGCAAACGGCGAGAAGCGAGTCAGGCGCGCTGGTGCTGCTGGTTTACACGCGCTAGAGCGGGGCTTGCCCCGGCTATCACAGGTTGGCGCGAAAGGTCGCGCGACCGCATAGACTTAAGCACTGGAATCAGTCACGGCCCTTGCCCCTCCTCCGCGGGTATCGGGCTGACGCCCCGTTACGGGGTTTTTTGGCACGAGGGTCACTGCAAAATCATGTTTGTCCGCTTCGGTTTCGAAATATCTGTCGAATGCACGGCGCCGGTGACGATGTTGCTCGCGCTGTCGCCGCATCCGGATTTCGACGGGCGGCTGGTCGGATCCGACCGCGTCCGGACGGCTCCCGAAGTCCCGCAGGAAAGCTATAACGACGTCGACCGGAACCAGATCGTGCGAATCGTCGCCCCGAGCGGCGGCGTGACCCTGTCGGCCGATTGCATCGCCGAGATCGACGGCGCACCCGATGTGGTCGCCCTGGACGCACAGCAGGCCGCGGTCGAGGACCTGCCCTTCGAGACGCTGCATTTCCTGATGCCCAGCCGTTATTGCGAGTCGGACGAAATGAGCAACACCGCGTGGCAACTCTTCGGCGGCACGCCGCCGGGATGGCCCCGGGTCCAGGCGATCTGCGATTTCGTGAATGCGCACCTCCGGTTCGACTACATGAGCGGGCGGCCGACAAAAACCGCGCTCGATGCGTTCGGGGAAAAAACAGGCGTTTGCCGCGATTTTGCGCATCTTGCCGTCACCTTCTGCCGGGCGCTGAACATCCCGGCGCGATACGCCAGCGGATATCTTGGCGATATCGGCGTCCCGTACTCCGGGCCGGGCGATTTCTGTGCCTGGTTCGAGGTATTTCTGGGCGGCCGCTGGTACACGTTCGATGCGCGCTACAATACGCAGCGTATCGGCCGCGTCCTGATGGTGCGCGGCCGCGACGCGGCCGACGTCGCCATGATCACATCGTTCGGCGACTATGCGCTGACCGGGTTCCGGGTCTGGGTGGACGAAATCGCCGGCCAGCACAGCGATGCCGCCTTGCGCAAGATGCTCGAGTCGCTGCCGGACACCGAAGCGCTGGTGTCGCCGTCGTCTGCCCGCCTCGCGAGCTGATGGTGACGGCCGGGGCCTGAGTTACTTCTCCCACCACTCGTACATGTCTTTCATTCGGCGCACGCTGTCGGCGATGATCGTCTCGAGCGCCGTGAGGTCGAGGCCGTCCAGTTTCGTCAGATACAGGCAGGACACGCTGTGCCGTTGCTTGCCGAGACGTTTGAGCTCGGCGGCGTATTGCTTGAAACCGGGCATGACGTAGACCGTCATTGCGGCCTTCCGCGGCGAAAAGCCGGTGAGGAAGAACTCACCCTCGCGGCCGCTGTCGTATTTGTAATGATAGCGCCCGAAACCGACGATGCTGTCGCCCCACATCACCGGCTCCATTCCCGTGGCCCGTTTCATCATGGCGAGCAGGGTTTCGGCGTCCTCGCGGCGGCGGGTGGGCTCGATGCCGGCGATGAATTTCGCGACGCTTTTGCGGGTGGGTCTGGTCTTGTTTTCGGCCATCGCGGTCCCCAGGAAAATAATTGCGAACGATTCGCAATTATCGTGCGGTGCGCGTGCCCGCCATGCTATAGTGCTGCCATGTATCGCGACAAATCCCTGATCCCGACCGAAGCGATCCGGATGCTGGCGCTGGGGCTCCTCGAGGAGGAGCCGCGGCGGTATTCGGCGCTCGCCTCCGAGGTGCGCCATTTCGCCTCGCGCATCGTCGGCCCGTCGCTCGACATCCTCGGTCATTCGATCGAATTGCTGCGCTATGAAGGTCTGGCCGAACCGGTCGGCGAGCTCGACGACGACCCGGGCGACAGCGCCCAGGACGAGGACGCCGAGCTTCGCATCACCGGGGCCGGGCAGACGGCCCTCCGGGAGCTGCTGCAGTCGAACGTCCGCGCGCCGATCGACGACATCAACAAGCTCGTGGTGGCCTGCAAGATGCGGTTCCTGCACGTCCTCGACGCAGACGCCCGGCAGGCCCAGATCGGCCGGCTGGTCGAGATCTGCGAGGCCGAACTCGCCCGCCTCGAGGACCTCGCCGCCCACCACGCCGATGATGTGGGCCATCTCGTCGCCTGGCTCGACCACGATATCGGCCAGATCAACGACCGCATCGCCTGGCTGCAGGAGCTCCGCGGCAAGGTCTGAGGGCGGCCAATACTGTGCGTCCTGCGCGTTTTCCCTTGCTGCGCCAAGGCCTCGCCCTGCCCAATCCGCCATTTGGCGAGCCGGGATTGGTGGATTAAGCAATAGGAAGCCCCTCTCCCCTTGAGGGAGAGGGGTTGGGGTGAGGGGTC
>JAJFFI010000274.1 GCA_021776755.1 Alphaproteobacteria bacterium
CCTGCGGATTCTGCGCCGGCGGTTTTCGATCTACTGAATAAAATGGTACCGGGTACATATAATTTGACCCTCTCCCCGAATGAGGTTGAGGGTGCGAGCCGCGCGCGCGGGTGAGGGGGTCGCGCGCGTCCGCGCGCGGTAGAATTGCTGCCGCAATGTCCGGACCGTTGAGCCTTGCAACGCGTCATCGCCGCTACGTAGACCCTTGAATGCGATGGGTCGGGGGCGCGGGCACTTGCTCAGCACAAGGGGGACATCAAACGAATCCGGACGGCTTCCGGTCTTCGGCCGGCAGACGCCGGCCACCCCTCACCCCAACCCCTCTCCCTCAAGGGGAGAGGGGCATTCGCATCAACCCTCGGCCGCCTCGATCTCGGCGCGGATTTCGGCGTGTTTTTCGGCGGTGATCGGATAGCCGCGCATGATCCAGATGGCGGCCAGTTTGAAGACCACCGGCACCATGCAGTAGAGGCCGACCAGGGCCCAGAGGCCGTCCCGCGCGCCGCCGGCCGCGGCCTTTTCGCTGAAGCCCGCGAGTTCCAGCAGCGGAAAGGCGATGCCGACGGCGAGCGCAAACGCGATCTTGGTCGCAATGCCCCAGAGCGCGAAATAGAGTCCGGCGCGCCGCTTGCCGGTTTTCGCGCGGTCGTGATCGATGACGTCCGCCTGCATCGAGGGCGGCAGCGCGAGGTCGGCGCCGAGCGGAATGCCGGTCAGCACACAGATGCCCAGGAACCACCAGGCATCGCCCTCGCCGAGGAACAGCACGAGCAGGAAGAAGGCGCTGTTGGCCAGCATCGCCCAGATCCAGACCCGGTGCTTGTCGAAACGCGCGGCAAGCCGCACCCAGACCGGCACGGCGGCGATCCCGCAGAGAAAATAGACCAGCAGCAGTGGCCCGCTCCAGTCGTCCTGGCGCAGCACGTTCTCGACGAACAGCAGGAACAGCGTCGCCGGCAACCCGTTGGCGATGCCGTTCAGGAGATAGGCCGCGACCAGGCGCCGGAACGGAAGATTCTGCGCGATTACACGCGCGCCGTCCTTGACCGAGACGCGCTGGGCGATCTCGACCTTCGGGTCCGGCACCACCAGGACACAGACCAGGACCGCCAGCGGCAAGGCTATGGCGACGCCCCAGGCGAGCAGGCCGAGCGCATCGCCTTTTCCCGATCCAACCATCGCCGGGAGGGCGGCGGCGACCAGCGTGCCGAGCACCACGAAACTCTCCCTGGCGCCGGTGATGCGGCTGCGTTCGGCATAGTCCGGCGAGAGTTCGGCGCCCCAGGCCTGGTGCGGGATCTGCACCATGGTCATGGCGAGATAGGCGAGCATCGACCAGACCAGCAGATAGGCGATCGAGGTATCGTCGCCCGGGCGGAACAGGAACCACGCCGAAATTACGAGGAGCGGCGTGCCGCCGATCACCCAGGCGCGCCGCCGTCCGATACGGAAGGAAAACCGGTCGCTCGCCCAACCCACGACGGGGTCGGTAAACGCATCCCAGAATCGCGCCCCCACCAGCACCGCGCCCACGGCCGCAAAGCCGAGACCGAGGTCTTCGGCATAGAACGCCGGCAGGAAGATGTAGACCGGAAACAGCAGCGCAGCGGCCGGCAACCCGGGAAGCCCGTAGGCTGCGAGAATGCGGAAAGGAAGGCGGTCGCGCGAATTGGGCAATCTTGACCTGCAGCTCGTCCTGAGGAGCCCGCGGCAGCGGGTGTCTCGAAGGACATGGTTGCGTTTGGGACGCCATCCTTCGAGACGCGCTCTTGCGAGCGCTCCTCAGGATGAGGACCATATATTGGCAGAGACGCCTAGGCCGGCGTCAGCAATATCTGCCGGACGTCGGTGCGCCGCGCGTTGAAGCTGCCTTCGCAGAACGCGAGGTAGCATTCCCACATCCGGCGGAAGCGCTCGTCGAAGCCGTGCTGCGATATCTCGGGCCAGGCGGTGGCGAAGTTGTCGCGCCATTGGCGGAGCGTGCGGGCATAGTCGAGGCCGTAGCCATTGCTCTTGCCGACCTCGAGCCCGGCCTTGCCGGCGGCCTGCTCGAAGGCGCCGGGCGAGGGCAGCATGCCGCCCGGGAAGATATAGGTCTGGATGAAATCCGAGGTCGTCCGGTAGTCCTCGAAATACTTGTCGTCGAGGGTGATGACCTGCAGCGCCGCGCGGCCGGTATCCCCGATGCGCTCGCGTACTTTGCCGAAAAAGTCCGGCCAGTACCGTTCGCCCACCGCCTCGAACATCTCGATCGACACGATCCGGTCGAACGTACCCTCGACGTCGCGGTAATCCACCTTGCGGATGTCGACTTTCTCGCCAAGCCCCTCGCGCTGGATGCGGGCGGCGGCGTAATCGTACTGCTCGTCCGAGATGGTGATGCCGGTGACTTTCGCACCGATCTCGCCCGCGGCGAACTCGGCGAACCCGCCCCAGCCGCAGCCGATCTCGAGGACGTGGTGCCCGGGGGCGACGCCGGCAAGCTCGGCCATGCGGCGGTATTTCTCGGTCTGCGCCGCCTCG
Organism: Alphaproteobacteria bacterium; assembly: GCA_021776755.1. Classification (GTDB taxonomy): domain Bacteria; phylum Pseudomonadota; class Alphaproteobacteria; order JAJFFI01; family JAJFFI01; genus JAJFFI01. The sequence continues at coordinate 2,524 of JAJFFI010000274.1, forward strand.
AGCTTCATCCTGTCGCCGGAAAACACCGCCGACGAATACGACATGCCCGGGTCGAGCCAGGACTCGTAGAACGCGTTGCCGAGGTCATAGTGGCGGTGGATGTTTTTCTTCGCCGTGCGTTTCGAGTTCGGACGGAGATAGTGGCCAAGCAGGTTCAGCAGCCGCACTGGCGCGATCCCGTTCAGCCACGCCTCCCAGGTATCCCAGTTGAGCATGGCAAGCTCGGCGACCGCGGCGAGGTCCGGCGAGTCCACGTCGCCGTCCATGTAGGCTTCGCCGAAGCCCACGTCGCCGCCCATCTGTTGGCGCCGGGCGGCGCGCCGCCGGTTGACGATCAGATGCGCATCCGGCCCCGGTTCCTTGCCGTGGATCGTCGCGGTCAGGCCGTTGGGCCAGGTGACCGTGAAGGTGCCATAGCGTACGCGCTGGCCGAGTTTGGCGAACAGGCCTCCGCCGTGCTCGCCCACATGGGGCGTCAGCGTGCTGCTTAGTCCGACATCGCGTGCCGTATCGAAAGTGTTATCGGTCATGCTTGTCAGCGTCGCCGCTTCCCTGGTTTTCTGCTGCCGGGCGTTTTTGCCCTGGCATTTGTTCAATTCGTCTCTGTCGGCGTCCTGGCGCCCTGCGGGACACGCTGTTTCACAATCGTCACCCGCGGGTCCGGCGCCTCTGGGCGCGAGACCTGGCGCACGCCCTTCAGCCGGAGCCGCACCGCCTCGAAATGGATCGCCGTCACGACCTTGAAGGTGAGCAGCGGATGGCGAACCAGCGCCGACAGCAGGTTCCGGTCGGTGATCGCGCGGCGCTCGCCGGTCTGCGTCGCGGTCATCACGTCTTCGCCGCCGTCGGTCAGCCGGATGGCCAGCATCAGGCGCTCGCCCGGGACTTTGGTCCGGAAGTGATACGACCCGCGGACCGCGAGGTAGGGCGAAACATAGAAACGCTTGGCGCAGTCATGCCGATGCACCTGTTCCAAAGATTTTTCACGGCACGCATCTTCGCTGGCCGCATCGTC
>JAJFFI010000275.1 GCA_021776755.1 Alphaproteobacteria bacterium
ATGCGGGTCTTTGACCGGCTCCAGAACCTGTCCGTCGAGAGCCTGGCGCATGCGGTCGACACGCTGCTCGATGTGGCGCAGCGTGGCGGTGATCTTGGAAATGCGCTGACCGGTCAGATCCTGGAAATGACAGGCTTGGAAGATCGCGGAAACCGAGTCGGCGATGTTGTCGCCCACCTCGGGCGCCATGTAGCTGCGGAAGTCCTCGATCCGTTCGGCTTGGTCGAGCACGACCCCGGCCGCCTCTTCCGAGGAAATGCGGATTTCGTCGAGTTCGGCAATCGCCTGGCGAAAAATGCTGCCCTGATCGCCGCCGGCGATGTCGAGGGCGGCAAGCTCATTGCGAAGGGATTCGTTGCAGGGCGCATTGCTGCCGGAGACAGGGTCGCCAGCGGGCGCGACCGTCATTCCGGAACTGCCGTCGCCAGCGAGACCCTCGGGCCGCAGCGTGCGGACGATGTCGGTCACGATTTCGCGGAGTGCCGTATCATCAAGCGTTGGGGTAGCGGCAACCGTCTCCCCGCCCTGCGCCTCGCGGGCGCCAACACTCCAGGCATTGGCCCTTCGCGCGGTCACAGGATCAGAATTCGCCGAGGACGCTGGCGATCTTCGACTTCAGGGTTTGGGCAGTGAAGGGTTTGACGATGTAGTTGCTGACCCCGGCCTCCTTGGCGGAGAGCACGTTCTCGACCTTGCTCTCGGCGGTGACCATGATGAACGGCATGTGGTTCAGCGCATTGTCCGCCCGCACCTCGCGCAGCAATTGCAGGCCGGTCATCGGCTCCATGTTCCAGTCGGAAATCACGAGCCCGTAGTCGCGCTCATGCATGCGCGCAAGCGCACTGCCGCCATCCTCGGCTTCGTCGACATTGTCAAAGCCGAGCTGTTTCAGGAGATTCCGCAGAATTCGGAGCATGGTCTTGTAGTCGTCGACTACAAGAATCGGCATGCCTTGATTTACCGCCATCAGATGCGCTCTTTCCGTTTATGCGGTCCCACCCGACCGGCGTGTATCGATTTCGATCAGAATTCGACCGGCGAAATACCGGTCGATACCCATCCTGAATACCCGAAAGGGCTTAAATTCCGGTAAATTAGCGGGAATTGCGAAACAACGGCGCTGGCCGTCAGCCGCCGGCCTGGCCACCTGCGGGAGGGGCGTCGATCAGCTCGCGTCGGCGCATCATCTCGAGCGTCAGCTCCTGTGCCTTTTCGATCGGCATCGCGGCGAGGATCTGGCCGAGTTTGCTCTCTTTCATGCGGCCCACAACGTCGAGCAGCACTGGCATCTGCAGCTTGCCGAGGATGGCCGCGGCCTGGTCGGGCTTCATCGACTGATAGACCTTGACCATGCGGTCGACCTTCTTGATCTCGGCCTCGTCCTTCTGGGCGACGAGCTCCTTGACAGTCTTCTGCACCACCTTGAGCTGGGCAAGTTTCTCGTCCATCCGCGCCTCAGCCGCCTTCAGCAGGGCGGCCCGGTGGCGCAAATCCTTCTCGCGCTTTTCAAGCTGTTCGCGGCGCGCCGACAGCTCGCGCAGCAGCCGGACCTCGGAATCGGTAATATCGGCGAGATCGCGGAACGGCGCACGCTCGCGGCTGGTCCGGGATTTCTTCTTGCCGGACGTCCTGTTGCCGGCGGTGGTCGCGCCATTGCCGTCGTCGAGTGGCTTCTCCCCGGATTTCTTCTCTTCCGCCTTCTTGCCGTCTTTCTCTCCAGCCTGGGCAAGCTGCGGCGCAGGTCCTGCGGCGGGCTGCAACGCGCGGATCTTTGCAAGATCGCCGCCACCGTCAGGCCCGAAGAACACGCCGGTCGCCCGCACCGTAAGGGCGACCACGGCGAACACGATCAAAATTGGCAGAATGCGGAAGGATATCTTCATCGCGCGTGGCTCAGCCCATGGCCCGAAGCGGACGCATCGGTGCGGTGTCTGCCTGCGCGGCACTTTCGCGACTGGCCGCGGCGCGCATCAGCGGATGCGGCGTGATCTTCGCATCGGACGGCCCGTGAGGGCGAATTTCAGCATTGGTTGCGGGCGCGGGCCCGGGTGCGGGCGCGCCGGCACCGGCCGCGCGGCGCAGGGTCGAGGCGCCCGCGGGCCGCGGTCCGGCGGCATCAAAGGCGGAGCGGCTGACTGATTTTTCGAGTTGTTTCAGATGCTTGGCAACCCTGTCACCCGCCTCGATCAGGAAAGCAAGTTCGTCCCGGACCGCCTGTGCCCGCTCGAGCTGCGCGGGGCCGGTCACCGCCACGGGCCGCTGCGGCGCGGAGGCCGGCAGCGCGCGGAGTGCGGCGAGCGACTGCTCGGCCCGGCCAGCCGCTTCGGTGAAGCCGTCGAGTCGGGCCTGCATCTCGGCGCCTTCGTTCCGCAGCACCGTGAGGCGTTTCTTGAGCTGCAACGCGTAATGGATAGTCACGATCAACAATACGATCATTGTCGCATCGAGCAGGAATCCGAACACGGTCATTTGGTCCCTCCAGCAACGAAATTCTCGTCGATCTTGATCGAAATGCGTCCCGACCGGCGACCCATGTGGCCGTTGAACATCGGGATACCGCCGCAGCGCAGGTCGACATCCGAATCGGGCTCGGCGGCGAGGATGATCTGGCTGCCGACCTTCCAGTCGAGCACGTCGTAGAGCTGCATGGTCTGCTCATCGAGCACGGCCTCAAGCTGCACGTCGGTGTGCCAGAGTTCGGTTGCGAGATGGCTTTCCCAGATCGAGTCGCGCCCGAACTTCTCGCCCATGAACATCTGCAACAGCAGCTCGCGCACGGGTTCGAGCGTGGCGTACGGGAATATCAGGTCCATGCGCCCGCCGCGGTCTTCCATGTCGACCCGGAGGCGGGCGTGGATGGCTGCGTTGGCGGGCCTGGCGATCGCGGCAAAACGGGGATTGGTTTCAAGCCGGTCGAACTCGAACGTGACCGGACTCAGCGGTTCGAAGGCCACGCACATGTCCTGCAGCACGACCCGGAGCATGCGCTCAACCAGATTGCGCTCGATGGTGGTGTAGGGCCGGCCCTCGATGCGCATGGCCGCCGTGCCGCGCCGTCCGCCCAGCAGCACATCGACGATCGAATAGATCAGCGCGCTGTCGATCGTGATAAGGCCGTAGTTGTCCCACTCCTTGGCCTTGAACACGCCGAGGATGGCGGGCAGCGGGATCGAGTTCAGATAGTCGCCGAAGCGGAGTGAGGTCACGTTGTCGAGGCTGACCTCGACGTTGTCGGACGTGAAATTGCGCAGGCTGGTCGTCAGCAGGCGCACCATGCGGTCGAACACGACTTCGAGCATGGGCAGGCGCTCGTAGGAAACCAGCGCACTGTTGATGATCGCCGAAAGGCCACCCTCTTCGGCGGGCACGCCGTCGGTTTCGGGATCGAAGCCGAGCAGACTGTCGATTTCGTCCTGGTTGAGCGGGCGGGCACCCTGCTTGGCGCCCGAGCCAGCGCCGGACGCCTCAGCGTCGCCCGCGGTTTCCTCCGCCGGGCTGTCGCCGTTTTCCACCGATTGTTCCCACTGCTCGGCGAGTTTGTCCTGGTCTTCGCTCATTCCGGCGTCCTGATTTGAGGCTTCTTAATAGGAAGGGCTGCGATTACTGGATCAACATCTGGCGAAACAGGACGTCCGATACCTTGATCGGCTGCGCTGCCACGTTGACCCGATGAAGCAGTTCCTCTCGCAGCCGCGAAAGACCAGCCGACCCGCGGAGGTCCTCGACGCGAAGCTCGCGGAGGTAAATCTGGAAATTGTCGACGATGCGCGGCATGACCGACTCGATCCACGCGGCGTCCTCCGACTTCTCGAGCTCGAGGCTGATGCTGACCTTGAGGAAATTCCGGCGCGTGCCGCCGGCGGCATTCAGGTTGACCAGCAGATCGGGCACCCTGTGGAAGACCGCGGTCTTCGGACCGCCCTCGCCTTCCTCGCCCTCTTTCTTCTCGGCCTCGGTCTTCTCGCCGCCGCCCAGCAGGCTGTCGAGCATGCCCGACATATAGACACCGCCGCCGGCCAGCAGCAGCACGACCGGCAAGCCGAACATGACCATCTTCTTGCCGCTCATGCGTTTCTTCTTGCCCGGCTCCCCGGTGGCTTCGCCGTCGCCTTCGGCATCGCCGTCGGTGCCTTCAACGGCTTCCACCGCTTCTTCAGGAACTTCGGCTTCTTCCTTTTCGTCCGCCATCACGCGGCCCCCGTCGAAAATTAGCTGCATACGTTTGGTGCGTCCCGCACGAGTTACATGCGTGCGCTCCGTACGAGAGGAAAAGTAAACGAGGATAGTTAAGAAGACGTTGAACCGGAGTGCGGCGGCCGGGCGGCTGAGCGACCGGCAGGTTCTGCCCGGCAGACGCTTCCGGGCGGGCACACGGGCTGCCGGGCGCGTGGCAGGTTTTTTGACGGCTGACGGCCCCGGATCCTTGGCGGGCGGCGATTTCCCGGCATCCTGCGAACTGGCATGGGTCCTGCATCGAAAGCCGCGACGGTTAACCATTCGGACCACGAAACGATGCAAGCACCCAGTCTCTACGGCGCCGCGGCCCAGATCCAGCTGACCAAACGCATGGACATGATCGCGAACAATATCGCGAACGCCAGCACCCCAGGTTTCAAGGCCGAGGGGCGCTTGTTCCAGGACTACATGCAGAAAGTCGGCACCGGCGACAAGGCCGGCCCCAAGGAGATGTACCGCGATTATTCCGCAGGCGGCTTTTCGCGCACGGGCAACACGCTCGACGTGGCGATCGCGGGCGAAGGCTTCTTCTCGGTGCAGACCGAGCAGGGCGTTCGCTACACCCGGAACGGCCGCTTCAGCATCGGCAACGACGGCAACCTCGTGACCAGTTCGGGCAACCAGGTCCTCGACGACGGCGGCGCGCCGATCACCTTTGCCGCCACCGATACCGACATCGAAATAAATTCCGCCGGCGAAGTGCTGGTTTCCGGTGCCGTGCTGGCGCGGATCGGGGTCGTGAAATTCGAGAACCCGCAGGCGCTCGAACGCGCGGGCGGCGGGTTGCTGCTCGCGATCGACCAGCAGCCCCAGCCGACCGAGGCCGCGATCACCCAGGGCGTGGTCGAGGAATCGAACGTCACACCGGTCACCGAGATCACCAACATGATGCAGGTCATGCGGGCCTTCCAGTCGGCCCAGACGCTGGCCGAAGCCGAACACGAACGTATCCGCCGCGCCATCCAGGTGCTGGCGCAGGCGGGCTGACGGGCCCGCCCTCACGCGGACAGAAGATAACAACGGAGAAACGGAATGAGCTCTCTCAATATTGCTGCGACCGGAATGCTGGCCCAGCAGCTCAACGTGGAG
>JAJFFI010000276.1 GCA_021776755.1 Alphaproteobacteria bacterium
GGCGGGCCGGGCGCTTCGCCGTCGTCAGCCATCGAGTGCCTGCCGCATGAGCTCGAGGGCTGCCGCCACGCTGGCAAGCCGGACGGCCTCCCGGTCGCCCGGGAAGATATTGCGGGTGTGAAGCGTTGGCCCGCCAGTGCGCGATGCCGCGATATGCACCAGTCCGACAGGCTTTTCAGCGGTTCCGCCCCCGGGGCCGGCAACTCCGGTAATGCCGGCGGAGAGCGCATTACCGCCAAGTGCGCGGAGAGCGCCGTCGGCCATCGCCCGGGCGACCGGCTCGCTGACGGCACCGTGTTCTTCGAGCAGGGCGTCCGGCACGCCGAGCAGTTGCGCCTTGGCGGCGTTGGAATAGGTCACAAAGCCACGGTCGACCACCGCCGAAGACCCGGCAACGGCGGTGAGCGCGCCCCCGAGCAACCCCCCGGTGCAGGATTCAGCGGTCACGGTCTTGATGCCAGCCTTGGCGCAGGCCGCGATCAGCGCCTCGGCCTTTTCCAAAACCTCCGGCGGATAGCTCACAGATAGGTCTCCGTGAGCCAGACCAGCCCGTAAACGAGAGGCGCGCCGTAGAGTGCTGCCACCACGTCGTCGATCATGATGCCAAAGCCGCGCCCGACCCGTTGATCGACCCATTTGATGGGCCAGGGCTTGAGCACGTCGAAGCCGCGGAAGACGATGAAGGCGGCGATGTAAAGCCAGACGTTCAGCGGCACGAGCGCCAGCAAAAGCCAGACGGCGGCGGCCTCGTCGACGACGATTTCGCCGGCGTCGTGTTCGTCGAGATGGTTCTCATAGATTTCGGCCGCCCACCATCCGATCAGGAACAGCACGCCGGCGGCGGCGAGCAGCCACAGCGGCGACGTGAAGGATGCGATCAGCCAGGCAAACGGAAGTGCTGCCAGCGTCCCCCAGGTTCCGGGCGCGCGGGGCAGCAGGCCCGAGAATAGGAAGGTGCCGATCCACGCCGCCGGGTGCCAGGCGGGAAGGGTGTCGGGCAGTCTGGTGAATTTCATCCGGGGCTGCCTTTCGCGGCGGCTGTCGGATGGGGCAACAGCACGGTGGCGACCGCCTGGGCCGCAAGACCCTCGCCCCGGCCAGTAAATCCGAGCTGCTCGGTCGTTGTCGCTTTGACGCTTATTCGGTCATCTTCGAGGTCAAGAATTTCCGAGAGTCGTGAGACCATTTTTAGTCGAAAAGGGCCGATTTTCGGGCTTTCGCAAATCAGCGTGATGTCGACGTTCGAAATCCGGCCGCCCCGCCCGGCAACCAGATCCGAGGCCTTCTTCAGGAAAATATCGGACGGCGCGCCTTTCCACTGCGGGTCGCTCGGCGGAAAATGCGTGCCGATATCGCCCTCGCCGATGGCGCCGAGGATTGCGTCGGTCAGCGCGTGGAGGCCGGCGTCCGCATCCGAGTGGCCCTTGAGCCGGTGGGTGTGGGGGATATCGACGCCGCAGAGCGTGACGTGATCGCCGGGCTCGAACTGATGAACGTCGAACCCGAAGCCCGTGCGGCTTTCGGTGGATACGGCAAGCATGGCTTCGGCGCGGGCCAAGTCGTCCTCCGTCGTGATCTTGAAATTGGACTCGCTCCCCGTGACGAGCGCGACTTCCATGCCGGCGGCTTCGGCAACGGCGGCGTCATCGGTCAGGCCCTGGCCAGCGGCGGCCGCATGGGCGGCGCGAATGGAAGCGAAGCGGAAGCCCTGGGGTGTCTGCGCCCGCCAGAGGCCGTCCCGGTCGACCGTATCGCCGACCTTGCCGTCCGCTTCGCGCTTCAGGGTGTCGACCACAGGCACGGCGGCAAGCGCTGCGTCACTGGTCTCGAGTGTTGCAAGCGTGCGATCGATGATGCCGGTATCCAGGAAGGGACGGGCGGCGTCATGGATCAGCACCGTGTCTGGGGTGAGGTCGGCAAGACTGTCGAGGCCATTCCGGGAAGAGTCCTGGCGGGTTTCGCCGCCCGGCACCGGATCGAGCAGGTTGAGGCCTTCGACGGCCGCGTCGTAAAGCGCCCGGTCGTCGGGATGGATCACCACCCGGATCCCTGCAATGCTCGGGTGCGCCAGCAGTGTCTCGGCCGAATGCCGCAGCACCGACATGCCGCCAAGTGCCCGGTATTGCTTGGGAATCTCGCCCCCAAAACGATGTCCGCGTCCGGCGGCGACGATGAGGGCGTAACTTCCGGGCATGCAGTCCTGCGGAGGGCTATGAATGGTGGCGCCGACCCGGCCAAACAGGGGCGGCGGATGATGACCTTCCTACAACGCGGCGCGCCGGTTTCCAACATCCTGTAACAGGCCGCGGCGCGTGGATCAGGGGCATTGCGCCTTTAATCGCCGCAATCCATCTTGCCAACTTCGGGAGGCATGGCCAGAGTACCGGCGCCGGCGGATGCACCGCGTATGCACTTGGCGCCGGCCGGACAGCGCAACGATGAGACGACGACGGAATGTCGAACAACCTGTTCTTCAGCCTGATGGCCCTTGTAGCTCTCCTGCCGTTGGGGGCGCTTGCCTTTGCGCGGGTCGAGTCGCATCCGGAAATCTTCTGGTTCAGTCTGGTCGTCGCGGTCGCCGGACCGACCCTCTATGTCGCGGCACTCGCAATGGACGGATGGCCGCGCGGCTTCTCGGCAGCGCTCTGGGTCACAGTTGCCGGCAGCATGTTGGTCTTTGCCCTCGTGTGCCTGGTCGCGCCGCCGGCCCGGCAACTCGTGCTGCTCGTCTCGGGGGCAATGGCGGGGATCGCGTTGCTTGCCATTCTGTGGCAACCGATCGAGCATCCGAAGGCGGGCGGGCTCGACGGATTCGGCATCTGGGCGGCGCTGCACATCTTTGTCTCGGTCGCGACCTATGCGGTGCTCACGAACGCGGCGGTCGCGGCGATGGCGGTGCTGGTCAAGGAACACGCCGTGAGGGTGAGGGACGGGAGCCGGCTTGCGGCGATGTTGCCGGCGATCGCGGACGCCGAACGTATTCAACGCACGCTGATGAAGGTTGCCGCAGTCATTCTGGCAGTCGGGATTCTGACCGGTCTGGGTTTGGAATTTGGATCCGGTATCAACTTCATGCCGCTGGCACATAAGCATTTTTTCTCGATACTTGGGCTTGCCGTGATTTGCGCGCTCCTGCTGGTGGATCTGCGGACGGGTGTGCGCGGCCGGCGCGCCGCGCGGTTTGCGCTGGTCGCCTGGGTACTGCTCACCTTGAGTTACCCGGGCGTCAAGTTCGTGACTGATGTCGTGCTGGGCTAGGGAGGGGCGGGCGATGCGCAAGCGCACCGGATTGCTGCTGTTCGTAGTGCTGGCCACCGGCGGCTTTCTTGGCGGTGAGGTGCTGCTGAAGAAATACCGGCCCGACTGGCACGAGGCGATCCGCGACAGGGCGCGGATCCTGGAAGCGCAATACTGGACCGCCAAACCCTGGAAAGACGGGTCGGAGTACAAATACGACGCGGTTCATCCGTGGTACCTCGCCTACAAACCCGCGGAACTGATCCGAATCGGCAGCGCCGAGGATGCAAAGGTTCGGCGCGAGAAACTGATCGACGTCATCTGGGGTGGGGCGGGATTTCCCGCAACCGACCTGCCGGGCAAGGTCGAGCTTGGCGTCAAGGTCCCGGAACTCGCGGGAATGCCGGCGCTTGCCGCGGTCGACCGGTACACTTCCGTCCGGGCGCCCGGCCTGCCATCGATCATGTTGCACCTCCATGCGGCCAAGCCGAACGGCCGGCTCGTCCTTTATCTGCAGGGGCACGGCGGCAACTACCGCAACAAGGGGCGGCCGGTGCTCAGTGCCCTGGTGGCGGCGGGCTATGACGTGATCGGCATCGATATGCCGCTCTATTCCGGAAATCTGCAGGTCGATCTGCCGGGGATCGGACCGCTCTGGGTTTCGAGCCACGGCGATCTCGAGTGGCTCGGCGATCCGATTGCCTATTTCATGCAACCGGTCGCGGAAGCTGTGAACTACGTCACGCAAAAACATGATTACAAAGATATATTCATGTTGGGATTTTCGGGTGGTGGGTGGACCACGACCGTCTATTCCGCGATCGATCCCCGCATCCGGAAAAGCTACGAGGTGGCCGGCACGGCGCCGATCTATCTGCGGCGCTATCCGCGTGATACCTACGAGCGGTCGACCAACTGGGGCGATTTCGAACAGCACTGGCCCCCGCTCCTGAAGGCCGCGAGCTATCTTGAGATGTATGTGCTGGCCGCCCACGGCCCGGGCCGCCGGTTCACCCAGGTCCTCAACAAGTATGACTCTTGCTGCTTTGCGGGCATCGGATGGACGACCTATGAGCCTGCGGTGAAGGCCAGGGTCGACACCCTGGGGGCAGGA
>JAJFFI010000277.1 GCA_021776755.1 Alphaproteobacteria bacterium
GGCGGCCGCGCCAATCCCTCGACACTTGGCAGCATTTGTTCGACGCAGGATTCAAGCAAATTGCGTTTGGCTATGGGTGCGCATTAGCCCGGAGTACATGGAGCTCCAGCAAGAATTCAAATTGGATGAGCGATTGCTTTATGCGGCTCATGGAGGGTTAGTTGTGGTTGCCGCTGAGCCAAAATTACTTCCGGTGAGGTTTCATTCATCCCAGTCAGTCGGGTCCATCCAATTCATTTATTGTTACAATCTCACATCGCTTGAGCGTTTGGAGTTGAGGTTTCGATTTCCTGATTTTATTTCTTGGTGCAGGAATTCGGCAGCTCTATCGAAGGCAGACCCCAATACCGCACGGGATAATCGAAGATTAGGGCTTGAGTGATCGCCGCAAATTACTGTGGACACGCTAGCTCAAAAGCCCAAGCTGCCTACCCCGCCTGCAACGCCCCCACATGCGCCGCCGCTGACCGCCCCAGTGCAGACAGGTTGTAGCCCCCCTCCAGCACCGAAACCACACGCCCGCCGGCGTGTTTTTCGGCGATCTGCATGAGTTCCCGGGTGATCCAGTCGTAGTCGTCTTCGGTGAGGTTGATCTGGGCGAGCGGGTCTTCGCGGTGGGCGTCGAAGCCGGCCGAGATCAGGACGAAGTCGGGCTTGAAGGCGTCGAGTGCCGGGAGGATGCGGGCGGTCATGCCGGCGCGGAATTCGGCCGAGCCGCTGCCGGCCGCGAGCGGCAGGTTCACGATGTTGCCCATGCCGGTCTCGTGCGCGGCCCCGGTGCCCGGATACCAGGGAAACTGGTGCGAGCTTCCATAGAACAGCGTGTCGTCCTCGGCAAAGCGGGCTTGCGTCCCGTTGCCGTGGTGGACGTCGAAGTCGATCACCGCGACGCGCCTGTAGCCGTGCGCCTTTTGCGCCCGGAGCGCCCCCACCGCGACGTTGTTGAAGAGGCAGAAGCCCATCGCGTGTTCGGGTTCGGCGTGGTGTCCCGGCGGACGGACGGCGCAGAACGCGTTCCGCGCCTCGCCGCCGGCGACCGCGTCGACCGCCGCCGTGACCGCGCCGGCCGCGCGCAGGGCGGCTTCGCGCGAACCGGGCGAGACCACCGTGTCGCCGTCGATATGGGCGTGGCCCGAGGCCGGAATCGTCTCCAGCGTGCGGGCGATGTGGGCGGCGGGGTGCGCGCGCTCGATGTCTGCGGTGTCGGCCTCGGGCGCGTCGCGCCGGTCGAGCGCGGTGAACATCTCGTTGTCGAGTGCTGCCGCGACGGCATCGAGGCGCTCCGGCGCTTCCGGGTGATGCGCGCCCGGGTCGTGGCCGGTGCAGGCGGAATGGCTGTAGAGAATGGTGCTCATGGCCGGGTCTATCGATTTTCGGGTCGGACCCGCCGAGGGGATGGCGAGCCGGGTTTCTGCCGTAATACGGATGTAACAGCGGTCTGTAAATGTCGCGGATTTCAGGTTGTCCGGGCGGTGTTCGGGCGGCAACCGGCGGATCGTGACAAGCCTTGCCGGGCCAGCCTGCAGAGTCCAGTTTAGGCACGAAAGCTGGTCAGCAATTTGGCGTGGCGATCTTGTGGCGCGCTGGAACGTGTTTCTGTATTGTGCCGGTCGTTGCGGTGGGCCGCTGCCCGCCAGATGCCACAAAATAAGTGCGCGACAGAGGAACTGCGCGATAGAGCAAGGGCGCAAGGGAGCCAGGGAATGAACGACGAATTGATCTCCAGGACGGAGACGCCTTTGCATATCTGCCGCGGCGTGATGGCGGCGCTGGTGCTGGCGGCTGGCCTCGTTGCAGGTTTCGGCGGCGCGCCGGCGCACGCCCAGGGCGGGCCGACGAACGTGCTGGTCGACAAGGTGATCGAAGGGCCGCTGACCCAGACGACGCCGGTCATCGGCCGGCTGGTGTCGGGGCAGGCGGGCGTCGTTGCCGCGCGCTCGGCGGGACCGATCGAGAAAATGCTCGTGCAGGTTGGCGACCGGGTCGAGAAAGACCAGGTCATCGCGACGCTGGTCTCGGACGCCATCCAGGCGCAGCTCGACCTCAAGCGCGCAGAGACCACGATGGCGCGCCAGGAGCTCTCGCGCATGTCGTCGCTGCGGAAGCGCGGCTCGGCCGCCTTCACCCAGCAGCGCTATGACGACGCGGTGCAAAAGCTCGCGATCGCCCGGGCCGACATGCTGCTCGCCGAAATCCGCAAGTACAACGCCGAGATCCGCGCGCCCTATGCCGGCGTCGTGACGCAAAAGCATACCGACGCCGGCGCCTACGTGGCGGTCGGCGCGCCGGTGGTCGAACTGATCAACGACCGCGCGCTTGAAATCGAGGCCGACGTGCCGGCGACCCGCGTGCTGGGCCTGATGGCCGGGCGCAGCGTGCGCTTCACTATGGGCGACGGCACGGCACACACCGCCGTGGTGCGCGCCGTCGTGCCCGAGGAAAACCCCCGGTCGCGGACCCGCATCGTGCGGCTTACGCCGAAATTTTCGGCACGCCTCGGCGTGCTGGCGGCCAATGAAAGCGTCACCCTGCAGATTCCGGTCGGCCAGTCCCGCGAGGTCGTGTCGGTCCACAAGGACGCGATCCTGAACCGCGGCGGCAAGGACATCGTGTTCCTCGCGATCGACGGCAAGGCCACCCCCCGCACGGTGCAGCTTGGCGTTGCCGTGGGCAGCCGCTTTGAAGTGCTGGAGGGGCTCAAGCCCGGCGATATCGTCATCGTGCGGGGCAACGAGCGGCTCCGCCCGGGCCAGCCGGTCACCTTCGAGGAAGCCGGCGCCAAGAAACCCACGGCCCAGTCGTCCGAGAAGCCCGGCCAGACACCGGAAGCGCAGAAACCGGAAACCAAGAAACCGGAAACCAAGAAATCGGAAGACGCCGGCGGCAAGAAACCGGACGCCGCCAGCAAGGCCAGCAAGGAATAATCCGGCGCGGCCGGTCTTAGTTAGACGGACACCAGACCCATGAACCTCATCAAGGCAGCGCTCGACCGGCCGATTGCGGTGATCTCCGCGGTGCTGATGGTCATCATGTTCGGCATCGTCGCGCTGCAGACGATCCCGATCCAGCTGACGCCGGATGTGCGCAAGCCGGTGTTGCAGGTGCGGACCAACTGGTTCGGCGCCGCCCCCGCCGAGATCGAGCGCGAGATCGTCAACCGCCAGGAAGAAGTGATCCGCGGGCTTGAGGGCCTCGAGAAGATGTCGAGCCAGTCCGAGGACGGCCGCGGCTCGATCACGCTCGAGTTCACCGTCGGCACCAGCATGGACAAGTCGCTGTTGCTGCTCGCCAACCGGCTCGACCGGGTGGGCGGCTACCCCGACGAGGCGGATGAGCCGACGATCAGCACCTCGGGCTCGGAAGACAATCCGATCGCCTGGTTCATCATGACGCGGGTGAAGGGCAACGAGCGGCCGATCAACACCTACGGCGATTTTCTCGAAGATGTGGTCAAGGACCGGATGGAGCGCGTCGCCGGCGTGTCCGGCCTCAATATCTATGGCGGCAGCGAGCGCGAGCTCCGCATCATCGTCGACCCCGAGCGGATGGCCGAATACCGCCTGACGGTCAGCGAAGTGCTGGGCGTACTGCGCGCGGCGAACGCGGCTGCCTCGGCAGGGGATGTCGACGAGGGCAAGCGGCGCTACGTCGTGCGCACCGAGGGCGACTTCGAAAAGCCCGAGGACGTGGAGTCGGTCGTGCTGCGCACCATCAGCGGGACCAATGGCTCCGGCCGGGTTGCCCGGGTCACGGTGCGCGATATCGCCAAGGTCGAGTTCGGGTACAAGGAACCGACCGCCCGCATCCGCATGCTGGGCGAGCAGGCAATGGCCTTCAACGCCGTGCGCGAGCAGGGCGCCAACGTCATCGAGACGATGAAGGGCATCCGCCAGGCGATCAAGGAGCTCAACGAAGGGCCGCTGCCGCGCCAGGGGCTCAAGGTCGTGCAGGTCTACGACGAGACCGTCTACATCAAATCGGCGATCGATCTGGTGCAGCAGAACATCTGGATTGGCGGCATCCTGGCCGCCCTCACCCTGATGATCTTCCTGCGCTCGTGGCGGCCGACGCTGGTGGTTTCGCTGGCGATCCCGGTCTCGGTGATCGGCTCCTTCGTCGCGATGGCGGCGCTGGGGCGGTCGATCAACGTGATCTCGCTCGCGGGCATCGCGTTCGCCGTCGGCATGGTTGTCGACGCGGCGATCGTCGTGCTCGAAAACATTTACCGCCTCAAGCAGGAGGGCCACCCGACCCGCTACGCGGCCTATGAAGGTGCGCGCCAGGTCTGGGGCGCGATCCTCGTGTCGTCGCTCACCACGGTGATGGTGTTCATCCCGCTGCTCGTGATGGACCTCGAGGTCGGCCAGTTGTTCCGGGACATCGCGGTCGCGATTTCGGTCTCGGTCATGCTGTCGCTGGTGGTCGCGATCACGCTGATCCCGGCGCTCTCGAACTGGCTGCTGGCATCGCGCAAGGAAAAGCGGGCGGATGCCGCTGCCGGGCCCTCGCAAACGCCCGAGGCGATGGCGAAAATGCGCGCGGGCATATCTGCCGCCGCGGTCAGGGCGCGCGATGCCGCTGCCGAAAAACTCGGCGCTGCGGGCGCCGTGAAAAAGAACCGCTTCCGCAACGAGCGCGGCGAATTCTATCTGCCGCTGATCGACGAGTTCGGCCGCGGCTTCCACCGCAGCGTGATGGCGTTGACCGAGCGGGTGATCCACAGCAAGCCGCTCGCGATCGGCGTCGTGGCGCTGGTGTGCGGCGTCACCTCGGTCATCTCGTGGGCGCTGCTGCCGAAACTCGAATACCTGCCCGAGGGCAACCGCAACCTGATCATCGGCTTCCTCGCCCCGCCGCCGGGGTACAATCTCGACACCATGTCGGCGATGGCGACGCGGCTCGAGGCCAAGATGCGCCCGCACTGGGCCAGCGAGACCGGCCCGGAATCGAAAAAGGGCGAACCGGTCAAGATGTCTCGTTTCTTCTTCGTGACTTTCCGCGGCAACACCATCATCGGTGCGGCAGCCGTCGACCCGACCCGGGCGGCTGAACTCGTGCCGGTAATCTCCAAGCCCGCGCTTTCGCTCGAACCCGGAACCTTCGGCCGGGTGTCGCAACGCTCGGTCTTCGGGCGCGGGATCGGTGGGTCGCGGGCGATCGATCTCGATATTTCGGGCCCCGACCTCGAGAAGAACATCGAGGTCGCGCTCCGGGCCGTGCAACTGGTCAGCCAGGTCTTTCCACGCGAGCAGGGGAACCAGCTTCGCCCGCGGCCGGGCCTTGAGCTCGGTGCGCCCGAGGTCAAGGTGATCCCGAACCGCGTCGCGCTCTCGGACAACGGTGTGACCGCGCGCGAACTTGCCGAAACCCTCGACACGTTCAACGACGGCACCCGGGTCGCCGAGATCACCGTCGGCGGCAAACGCATCGATCTCACCCTGATGGGGCCGTTCAAGGCGGTGAAGCAAACCCAGGGCATCGCGTCCCTGCCGGTGGTCACCGCCGACGGCCGCATTCTGACCGTGGGCGCACTGGCCCGGGTCGACGTGACCTCCGGGCCGACCGAAATCCGCCGCATCGAGGGCGCGCGCACCGTCACGATCCAGCTTTTCCCGGCACCCGAGATCCCGCTCGAGGCCGCACTCGACGACATCAAGGCCAAGGTGATGGCGCCGCTCCGGGCCCAGGGTCTCCCGACCGGTGTGGTGCTCAACATCTCGGGTACCGCCGACGAGCTTGCCAAGACCTGGGACGCGATGGTGCTCGACCTGATGCTGGCACTCATCCTCGTCTATCTGGTGATGGCGGTGCTGTTCGAGAGCTTCAAGTATCCGCTCATCATCATGCTCTCCGTG
>JAJFFI010000278.1 GCA_021776755.1 Alphaproteobacteria bacterium
TTATGGATGTTACTTTGATATGTAAAGCGACGGATCGGCCGCACTCCGAAAATCCGATCTGGGCTCAGGGCTGGAAATGAAAGAGGTGTGCGCCGGGGCGCCGCCGCGAACGGTTGTCAGAAGCGGGCGTCGACAGTCGCGCGGGTGAACGACTCGGTGTAGTCGATCAGGGCATCAAGCGCCGTGGCGGCGCGGTCGGCCTCGCCAGCCGAGATCGACCGGGCCTGCTCGGCGTGGAGCCGGGCGCAGAGCGGCAGATCTGCCGCCTGCTTGTAGTGGAGGTACCAGAACCGCCGGGACAGGCCCTGCATCAGCCCCATCGTGCGTTCGGCGTATTCGTTGTGCGCGGCTTCGATCACGAGCAGGTTCAGGTCCCGGTCGAGCCGCATGAAGGCAATATCGTCATTCTGCTCGGCGGCCAGATCCATGCCCTCGGCAATATCCGAAAATCGCCGGGCCTGGTCCGGCGTCCGCCGGCTGGCGGCTGCCCGCGACATCATGCGCTCGATCTCGCGACGCACCTCGAGCAAGAGAAGCTGCTTGCGCGGGTTTGTATCGGAAACGAGCACACCCTTGCGGGGCAGGATGACGACAAGCCCTTCCCTCGCGAGTCGCTGCAGGGCTTCGCGGATCGGCGTCCGGCCGATGCCGAGGTCCTTGGACAGCGACTGCTCGGACAGGATTTCACCGGGCGCCAGTTGCAGCGTGACAATCAGTTCCTCGAGCTGCCGGTAGGCGCGGTCGGTCAGCGTCCCGCTCCGCCCGTTCTCCGGCGCATTCGGGTCGTCAGATTTCGCAGGTCGTGGCGTGATTTCCGTCATCGCTGGGTCTTATGCCACGGGCACCCCGCCCGCGCCTATATCTGCTTGCGCTTTTCAACCAGCGTCGCGAACGCGTCAAACACCTCATCCGACACGCCATAGGTATGATCGTCGTCGGGGAAGCTGCCCTCTTTCACCTCTTTGACATACTGGCTGATGCCGCCCACCGCGACTTCGGTCAGCTTGGCGAATCGTTTGGTGAATTTCGGCTTGAAGTCGGTGAACACACCGAGCAGGTCGTGACACAGCAGGATCTGGCCGTCCGTGCCCACACCGGCGCCGATGCCGATGGTCGGGATCTCGAGTTGCTCCGAGATCAGCCGCGCGATTCGTCCCGGCACTGCCTCGAACTCGAGCATGAAACAGCCGGCATCCTCGATCGCGAGCGCGTCCTCAAGAATTTTCATTGCAGTTTCGGGCGTCCGGCCCTGGATCTTGAAGCCGCCGAACATCGCGACCGTGTGCGGGGTCAGCCCGATATGCGAGGCCGTCGGAATGCCGGAATCGACCAGCGATTTCAGGATATGCGCCTGGGTCTTGCCGCCCTGGGGTTTGACCGCGTCCGAGCCCGCCTCTTGCATGAAGCGGGTCGCGTTGACCAGCGCCCGGTCGACCGTGTTGTAGCTCTGATAGGGCATGCAGCCGAGCACGAACGTGTTCGGCGCGCCCCGGCGGATGGCTTGGGCGTGCATCACCATCATGTCCATTGAGGCGGGGATGGTGTTGGGATGCCCGTGCGCAATCATCGCGAGGCTGTCACCGACGACCGCGACATCGACGCCCGCCATCTCCGCCCACTGGGCCGAGGTGTAGTCGGGCACCGACATGTAGACCATTTTCTCGCCGGTGTGCTTGGAGTCGCGGATCTCGGTGATCGTGCGTTTCTTGCGCTCGTCTTTCGCGCCTCCGGCCGACTTTTTGTCCGCTGCTTTCTTGTGGGCCATGCCCTCTCCCCTGTCCCCGGCCCGTTTTCAGGCCCTGTTTTCGCACGTCCGGGCAGGCAATTGCCCGGCCCGCGCCCCCCGCTCACACTGATATACCATGAATATGTTAGCGAGCGGGACTCGCGCCGGTCAAGCGCGGCATGATCCCGGCGGACTATTTCTCACGCCGCGATTGCGTAGCGAATGCGGCGCACTTCCTCGGGAAACTCGTTCATCGAGAGTTCCCATGTGACGCTGGGCCAGCGCAGCTCGACCTTCTTCTTCCGCGGGCGATATGCCGCCGTGTAGAGCGTGCCAAAGCCGCGGGTGAAGGCGAGCGAATAGAGTGGCGGCTTCAGGAACGCGCCGATGAATTCGTCCTGGGTCGTACGGTGGAGCGACAGCCGGTTCAGCAGATAGCGCTCACGCTCGACCGAGGCGGTGGCGCGGGCATGGCTGATCCACTCGACCTTTTCCTGGTGATTGGTCGCGACCGCCACATGGCTCACCACCGTGCGCCCGCCGGGCGCCATCATCACGGTCGCCTTGGCGCCGGACTTGTCGAGCACGGTCACGTTGTAGGCCATGTGGCTGGGAATGCGTTCGAGCGCCGCGATTGCCGCTTCTGCAGTCGCGCAGGTCTCGAGCACATAGCGCAGGATGATCGGCACACCGAACCCGTCGCCGACGTTCTGGTTGCCGCCGAAGGTGAGCGACACCGTCAGCCCGTCCTCATTGGTGCCGTCAACCAGCCCGATCAGGCAGTCGGACATGCCGATCACGGTTTTGCCCATCCAGCGGGTCTTGAGATAAACCGCGTCAAAGGCCTTGGTGCTGTAATCGTAGTTTCGCACCAGCAACGGCTCGCCCCCCGGCCAGACCGCCTGGCTGCAGCCCGAGAGATAGGCCGGCGGGCGGTACAGGCTGAGGAAGCGCGCCGCCAGATCGCCGCCGCCCACGAGCTCGCAGATGTCGCGGTAGAGCGGCATCATCTCGGGCATGTATTTTTCAAGCGCCCGCAGGCAGGCGAGGTAGGTCGGCCGCTCCTCGATGCCCTCGCGGACATACCAGCGCTCGTAGCCCGGCCAGTGATGCTCGAAGAACCGGAGCCATTTCGGCCCCGGAACATCCTCGGCGATCGTCGTGAACGAGAGCTCCATCAGGTCCTCCGCCCCGCCGGATTTGCCCGGCCGGATGTCACTGGCCGGTCCCCGGGCCAACCCTCAGAGGATTTTGAACTGCGGGTCCGTCTGGTCAAGGGCAGGCTCGGCCGCCGCGAGCGGACGCCCCTTGAAACCCTTCTTGATCCCGTTAATCCATTTCTTCGACCGGTCGACCAGCTTGAAGCCGTTGTTCATCGACCGTCCGCGGGTCACCAGGATGCCGAGATCGGCACCTTCGTAGCGGTAGTCGCCGGGCTTCAGGATGCGCAGGAAGAACGCCTCGCGCTCGCTCTCCACGGCGCGCCGGTGATAGTCGAAGCGGTCGAACTCGATGCTGCCGTCGTCCTTCATCCGGTAAATGCCGGTCTCGGGAGCGGCACTCAGGATGTCGACCGAGTCGTCGGTGTGCTTGATGACCATCTGGGTCCAGCTGTCGATGTTGTCCGGGTCCGCCCAGCGCGCGTTCAGGTCCTCGATGTCGAGGTCGAACTCGACGTTGGAGAACTCCAGCAGATGGAACAGGAACAGCGGCGCATCGGCATGCGCGAACGCCGCGTGGTTGGTCATCGACGAGGCGCCGGTGATCCGCGGGTTGAGCTCGCCGAGATAGATGTTGTCGCTGTCGAGATCGATCAGGAAGTCGAGCTCGAAATAACCGCGATAGCCCTCTTTCTTCAGCTGCTCGCCGAACTGGAAGGTGTACTGCTTGGCCTGCTCGCGCACTGCCGGCGAGAAGGCGTTGGCGAAAATCTCGTTGCCGCACCAGCCGCCGCGATAGGGGGTCAGTTCCTTGAAGCCCACGAGTTCGGTCATCAGCGGGCCCACGATGGTGCCCTGCTTGGTGGCGCAGGCCTCGATCGCCGAGCCGCGGCAATTCAGCCGCTTCATGATCTTGATTTCGCCCTCGCCGATGATCTCGTGCTCGTGCTGGCGGAAATCGGCCTCGGACTTGATGAAGAACGTGGTGTGGCCGCTGTCGCCATAGGCCGACTGCAGCACCAGGTCGTGGCCGATCCCGGCCTTGTCGCAGACCTTGCGCAACTGGGCGTAACTCTTCACCACGGAGAGCGCATTCGGCACGCTCGGCACCCCGGCCTTGTCGCCGATGCGCACGGTCTCGATCTTGTTGTCGACCCGGCTGCGGAGCTTGGCCTTCGGGAACCAGACCTTGGCGCCAATGTCCTTGGCCAGCCGCTCGGTTTCCTCGTCGAACATCAGGAACACCGCCTTCGGGCGCTTGCCGCGGCCCGCGATGTATTCCACCACTTCCTTGTGCTGGAGGAGGTAGTTGTTGATGTCCTCGATCGACTGGAACTCGGCATGCGGCGCCTCGGCCGGGCACAACACGTTCGGATGGCGGCCGTCATAGCAGTCGATGTAATTGATATACTTGAAGTTCTTCACCCACTCATCGAGCCCGAGCAGGTTGAAGTTGGTGGCGCTGATGAAATAGATCGGCACCTCGTTCCGGTGGAAGAAACGCCGGATCTCGGAAATATTGCGCAGCTTCTTCTTCCGCGGACGCCCGCGTTTCTTGCCGGTTGCGGGCTTTGCGGTGCTTTTCGCCGCGCTCTTGGCGGCAGTCCTGGCTTTGGTCGCCATCGTTATCCTCCTCTGTTATAGGCCGCCTTGCGGCGCCGGTTATTTGGCGGCTGCCTGCCGCGGCCGTAAGAGCTCGTCGAGAGCCTTCTTGGTGAACACCCGCATCCCCAGTTCCGGGCGGTAGCCGTGGATTTCCTTCACGTCGAGGGCGCGCATGAAATCCAGGATGTCTTTCGAGATGACCTGCCCGGGAACCAAAATGGGAAAGCCCGGGGGATAGGGGATGATGAACGAGGTCGAGACCAGTTCGCGCCCCTTCTTCATTTGCTTCTCGAGCGAATCGTCCTCGATCGGGAAATACTCGCATTTCTCCTCGTCGTACGAGAGGAAGAACGCCGCGCGCAGGTCGCCCTCCGGCGTCTTGCTGCCCTTCGGCCGGAACGCGTCATGCATGCGCGAGAAATCCGGCAGCGGCGGCAGCTCCTCGGTCAGCGACTTGACCTTCTTCGCGAACGCCTTCTTCTCCATCGGGCTCGCGTCTTCGAGGCGCTGGTCGATTTCCTGGGCCACCTGCACCAGCACCTCGATCAGATAGGCGACCGAGGACCGCGTGGTGCCGATATTGGTCATGAACAGGACCGAATTGCGCGAGGTCTTGTTGATCTGGATGCCGTGCCGGTCCATCAGCACGTCGTTCTTGAAGGTGTCGCCGTCGTAGCCCGCGAGCCCGACCGCGAGCGTCACTCGCGTCGCGTCCAGCACGAATTCGTCCTGCGCCCAGGCTTCCCAGATATCGGTCCAGCCATGTTCGGGGTCGTAATACGACTCGGTGCCCGAGGCGCGGAACTCCTTCGGAATCATGTCCGCGACCGCCAGCACCTTGAAATATTTCTTCAGCAGCGGATGCGTCGAGATCGCCTTCCGCATCGACATCGCTGCCTCGACCTGGCGCTGCACGAACTCGAAGCCCTCGAGCTCGACCTGCCGGCGGCCGACATCGAGCGACGCGATGATCTGGTAATTCGGCGACGTCGAGGTGTGCGTCATATAGGCCTCGTGGAAAGCCTGCTCGACCTCGCCCTTGAAGTCCTGGTCATGCACATGGATCATCGAGCCCTGGCGCAGCGAGGTCAGCGTCTTGTGGGTCGACTGGGTCGCGTACGCCCGCACCCGCACCTTGTCGGGGTCGGGCATCAGGCGGGTCGAAAGCAACTTCTTCTCGCCCGCGTCCTTCATCTTCTTCCGATACTCGTCATACGCCTTGCGGTATTCGGGCGACCGGTAGCGGGCGCGCAGCATCTGGGCGTTGTGCATGGCGGTGCGCTGGCGGTAGGTCGGCCCAAAGCGCGCGAAGCCGAACCATGCCTCGTCCCACAGGAACACGAGGTCCGGCTTGATCGCCAGGCACTCTTCCATGACACGTT
>JAJFFI010000279.1 GCA_021776755.1 Alphaproteobacteria bacterium
CCTCCGTCGCAACATCGGCCAGCACCCGGTGCAACTCGACCGGATCGAGGGTGGTCAGCGCCAGCTACTCGTCGCGCCTGGGCGTGGTGATGCCGAGGGTGCCGAGGCTTGCCGCGGCCATGCCGCTCGCGGCCCAGATCTGCCGGGTAAAGACGGCGACCGAGGATTTGCCATTGGTGCCGGTGACGGCGGCGACCGTTTTGGGCTGCGCCCCATAGAACCGCGCCGCCATCAACGCGAGACGGCGGCGGGGGTTGGGATCGATCACGGCGGGGAGGCCGTGGCTGGTCGCGTCGGGAGACCCGTCGGGCCCGGGACCGGGGGGGGCCAGCACCGCGACCGCGCCCTTTTCGGCCGCACCCGCGACAAAGCGCCTGCCGTCGGCACGGGTGCCGGGCAGGGCCGCAAACAGGAAACCGGGCATGACGGCGCGGGAATCCGCCGTGATCCCGGTAATTTCAAGGCCGTCGATGGTGCCCGAAACGCTCACGCTTTCCCCGTCTCCTTCTATCAGGTCATTCAGCTGCACCCTTGCTCTCCTGGCTGGCCGCGATTTCCGCGCCGCCTTGGGCCCGCACCTTTTGCAGCGGTGCGAACCCTTTCTTGTTCCTGTCGTCCTCGATCAGGACGGGCTGGACCCCGAGTTTCAGGCCGGTCCGGCGAATGATGCTGCCGGCAACCGGGGCCGCGACCCAGCCGCCGGTGACGTGCTTGCGGTTGCCATCGGCGCTTTTCGGCTCGTCCACGGCGACGTGCACGACGTAGCGCGGGTTGTCCATCGGAAACACGGCGACGAACGACGACAGCAGTTTGCCATGCTGATAGCGCCCGCTCTTGAGTTTTTCGGCCGTTCCCGTCTTGCCGCCGACCCGGAAGCCGGGCGCCTTGGCCTTGCGGCCGGTGCTTTCGGTGACAACCCGGCGGAGCAGCCCGCGCATCTGTGCCGATGTCTTGGCCGAAACCACCCGCTTGCCCGGGTTCACGACGCCGGCATCCTGGCGGATCAGCGTCGGGGCGCGCAGCAGGCCGCCGTTCGCGATCGCGGACACACCGGCCACCAGTTGCAGCGGCGTCACCGCGATGCCGTGGCCGAAGGCAATGGTCATCGTATTGATTTCACGCCAGTTTTGCGGCACCAGCGGGCGCGCCGATTCGGGCAGTTCGATGGGCGCGCGGTCGAACATGCCGATCTCGCGGAGGAAATACTTGTGCGCCTTGACGCCGACATCCATCGCCAGCCGCGCCGACCCGATGTTCGAGGATTCGACGAAAATCTCTGACACCGAGAGATCGCGCCCGGCCGGGTGATAATCGCGGATGGTGAAACTCGCGACCTTCAGCGGGCGCCTCGTGTCGTAGAGATCGTCGAGCCGGGCGGCGCCGAATTCGAGCGCCATGGCGGTCGTAAATATCTTGAAGGTCGAGCCCATCTCGAAGACGCCGAGCGTGTTGCGGTTAAAACGCGCTTCCTTGCGCACGTTCATGGGCTGGTTCGGGTCGTAGTCGGGGAGGGAGGCCATCGCGACGATCTCGCCGGTGCTGACGTCCATCACCATGCCCGAGGCGCCAATCGCGCGGTGGCGCTTCACGGCGGCGGCGAGTTCTTCGCGGAGGATGTGCTGCACGCCGAGGTCGATCGACAGCTGCAGCGGCCTCCGGCGGCCCCGGAGATCGTTGTCGAAGAAGGCTTCGACTCCAGCGAGGCCTTTGTTATCGACGTCCGTGTAGCCGAGGAAATGCGCCGTCATCCGGCCATGCGGATAGACCCGGCGCTCGGTGCGCTGAAAATACAGCCCGGGAATGCCGAGACGGTTGATCTCGACCTGTTGCCTGGGCGTCAGGTTGCGCCGGATCCAGATGAACCGGCGGTCTTTCAGACGCAGTTTCAAGGCTACCTCGGCGGCATTGAGCCCGGGCATCACTTCGGCCAACAACGTTGCGGCACCGTCGGCGTCAAGGACGTCGCGAGGGTCAGCAAACAGTGAGGCAGTGGTGAGGCTAGTTGCCAACACGGCGCCATTGCGGTCGACGATGTCCGCCCGCTCCATGCGGGTACTCGCCGCCGCCGAGGTATTCGGGAGGCGTGGCTCGGCGCCCTGGGACATCAGGGACACGTCAACGAGCCGTACGCCAATAGCGGAAAATCCAAGAATGAAAAGCGCGCCCGCAACCAGGAGCCGGTTGCGGCCGAGTTCGATGGCCTGCTTGACCGGACCTTCGGCCATGCGCGGGGTGGCGGCGCCCATGTCAGCGCCGCAATAGCGGTCCGGCCCGTCGGCCGGGATGTAGATCGCGCCGGCTCCCGAAACTGGGGTATGGGCGTTCATCGCGCGCCTTCCCGGTTTGCGAGGCCTGCGGGAGTCGCATCTTCGTGCGCCTTGCGCGGCGGCACGGCGTCAAAACCCGACAACTGCTCGGGCTTCGGCGTGACCAGACCCAGATGCTTCTTGTTCAGCTTCACGAGGCGCCCGGGGCGGGTGAGATAGGCCCACTCGGCGCGGAGCACGTGCAGCGTTTCCTGTTCGGCGGCGAGCTTGCGGTCGACCTTGCCGAGCTCGGCTTCGAGCGACTGCACCCGGTGCTTCATATAGAAGAGCGAGGCGCCGGCCGCGAACACCGCGACGGTCCAGAAAAAGATGCCGGGGCGCCGCATCAGTTTGCGCCCGTACCGGCAGGCCACGCGGGCGCGGCGGTGCGTTCGGCAACCCGGAGTTTCGCCGAGCGGGCGCGCGAATTGGCTGCACTCTCGGCGGCGGACGCGGCGATGGCATTGCGCGCGATCAGCGAAAATGTCGGAGCCGGGGCGCTGGTGTCTTCGGGCAGGTGCCTCGAACCGCGCCCGGCGGCGCCGGCGCGTTCACGGAGAAACTGTTTGACCCGGCGGTCTTCGAGCGAATGGAAGGCGACGACTGCCAGCCGCCCGCCCGCGCCCAGCAGCTTTTCGGCGCCGGCGAGCCCGCGGTCGAGTTCGCCGAGTTCGTCGTTCACATGAATACGGAGCGCCTGGAAGGTGCGGGTCGCGGGATCGATCTTCTGTGCCGCTGCCGGGCCGGGGATGGCCGCGCGCACGATCCCGGCCAGCGCGCCGGTGCCGACGATGGGCCCCTCGGCGCGGGCCGCCACGATGGCGCGCGCGATACGGCGCGCATGACGCTCCTCGCCGAACGTATAGATAATGTGTGCGAGCTCTTTTTCGTCGCCGGAATTGACCAGATCGGCCGCGCTTTCGCCGGCCTCCGGGTCCATCCGCATGTCGAGCGGTCCGTCGAGGCGGAACGAGAAGCCCCGCGCGCCGGTGTCGATCTGCGTCGAGGACACCCCGAGATCGAGCGCGATGCCGTCCACCTGGTCGACGCCTTCGGCGGCCAGCAAGTCGGCCATGTCGCCGAAGCGGCCATGCAGCACACGAAGCCGCCCGTCGTATTCCTTTGCCAGTGCCTTGCCACGCGCCACCGCATCGGGATCGCGGTCGATGCCCCAGACCGTGCAGTCGGCGGCATCGAGAAAGGCGCGCGAATAGCCGCCGGCGCCGAACGTGCCGTCGACAATGATCGCGCCCGCGCGCGGCTCAAGCGCATCGAGCACTTCACGCAGCATGACTGGAGTGTGGGGGGGCGTATGGGGGATGGCACCGGTCATGGCGTGGCACCATTTGTACGGGGAGCGACCGGAAGATCGGCAATCGAGCCCGCGCCATCGGAGGCACCGGAGTGCTTCTTGAAGGCCTTGGGCGACCAGATCTGGAACGTCGGGCCGATGCCGGCGAAGACCGCGCTGTCGCCGATCCCGGCAAGCTCGGCCAGCTCCTTCGGCAGGACGATGCGCCCGGCCTTGTCGATGGGCTGTTCCTGGATGCGGGTCATCAGCGTGCGGGCGCGCTGTTTCTCGGAGGCGGGCGTGGCGGGATCGTCGATTGCGTCGACCAGCCGGTCGATCCGCTCGAAGTCGCAGCCGTCGATGGCGCCGAGCTTGGTGTCGGGGGACAGCATCACGCCCTGATAGTTGCTGCCCGCAATTGCATTGCGGAAGCGCGCGGGCACGGATACGCGGCCCTTCTCGTCCACCTTGTTGGTGTATGTGCCAAAGAAATTGGCCATGCCTCGGTTGCCTCACGGCGCCCAAACGGTCCTTGCCGGGCGCTTTCACTGGCGCTGCCACACGCCGCCTCACGAACCATTTCAGACACCGCTCCGGAGAGCATGGGCACGCAAAGGGGCCCTGTGTGTCTAATATGGTGATAGTGGGATAACATGGCATATTCAGGCACGTCAACCAAAATCGTTGCAAAGCAATGGCATAGCCAAGCGCGGCGATGCGCCCAGCCCGCAGCGCCCCACAGCTTGCCGCTTTCCATCCCACCCCATCTACGGCGGTGGAAATCGCGGCAAGGCCCCTCTCAAAGCTTTGAAACAAAGAAGAAAATGCCAGACGGCCTGTAAGCCGGGTTCTGTCCATCCCCGAGGGGAGTGGATGACCATTCGTCTGGGACGTCCGTTGCCGGACGCCTCGCGCGACCTACCCGGGCGGCGGCGCGGAAACCCGCCTGGCCTTGCGGC
>JAJFFI010000280.1 GCA_021776755.1 Alphaproteobacteria bacterium
CCAGAAGCCACCATCGGCATCTTCCGCGGCCTGTCGCTCTATGTTCATGCGGTGATCGAGCCGGTCATCGACCAGTCGCCGCGCGAAGACCGGTTCTTCGAGGACCACGGCATCTTCATCGAGGATCTCTACCTCCAGTACGAGGCGAACCTTGGCGCCGTCGGGAAGAATATGTTGGGCGCCCGCGTCTGGGGCGGCAAGTTCACGCCCCGCTTCGGTATCGCCTGGGATCTGGCGCCCGGCATTTACGGTACTGATTTCGCCGAAGACGGGTACGAGTTCACCGAGCGCTGGGGCTTCGGTGGCGCGTTCACGCTGTCGGGGGACCGCATTGGTGCGCACACGATTTCGGCCAGCACGTTCTTTGTCGACACCACGCCGCTCAGTGAATCGCTGATCCAGAACCGGCCGCGCACCCGGCTCGCCGACGGCGGACCCGGCAATACCGAGGACTTCAGCAGTTTCAACATCGCCCTCGATGGCACCAAGCTTCCGTGGCTCGGCGACACCACCTATCACGTCGGCTTCATCCGTCAGGCGGTCCGGGGCGACGGTGTTTCGCCGCAATACGGCGTTGCGGCCGGGCTGCAGCGCGGCTTCGGGCTCAGCAACGACGTCACGATCACGCCGATCCTCGAATACGTGCATCTCTGGAACAACGACGGCACGCCGGGCCAGCGCCAGCACTTCTTCACATCAGGCGTCGAGGTCGCATACGGCCCCTGGGTCGGATCGGTCTCGCACACCTTGCGGCGGACACGATCCCAGGGCGATGGGGCTGAGGAGATCCGCGACACGCTGGTCCAGGTGACAGGCGGCTACAACTTCGAGAACGGCATCGGGTTCGCCGTCGGCTACAGCTTCCGCGACGAGGACAGCATCGGCACCCACACCGTCGGTGCACTGCTCACCTATGAGCTTGGCATAGACATTCCGAAGTAGGCCGGCACACCGGCCCCTGGCCGAAATAGGCCACCCCACCGGCCCCTGGAAAGGTAAAGGACAGAGAAATGATACGTGGATTTTTCGCAGCCTCGCTTGTGGCCTTGGCCGTGATTGTCTCGCTGCCCGCCGCGGCGAGCGACAAGGCTGCCGTGGTCGACACCTACACCCGGATTGCACACGCCATGTACGAGGACTCGTCGATCCGGGGGAAGGCGCTGCAGTCGGCGGTCGATGCGCTGATCGCCAAGCCGGGCGCCGAAACGATGGCAGCCGCGCGGGAGGCCTGGCGCGCCGCCCGGGTGCCCTATCAACAGACCGAGGCCTACCGCTTCGGCAATCCGGTCGTCGACGACTGGGAAGGGAAGGTCAACGCCTGGCCGCTCGACGAAGGCCTGATCGACTATGTTGCAGGGTCCTACGGCAAGGCGAACGAAGACAACGCGCTCTACACGGCCAATGTGGTTGCCAACACCTCGCTTCAGATCGGGACCGAAAAGGTTGATGCCTCCAGGATCACCAAGGCCCTGCTGCAGGAAAATTTGCACGAAGCGGGCGGCGTCGAGGCCAACGTAGCCACCGGCTATCACGCAATCGAATTCCTGCTCTGGGGGCAGGACCTGAACGGCACCGGCAAAGGCGCGGGTGACCGGCCCTGGACCGACTACAGCACATCCGGGTGCACCAACGGCAACTGCGCGCGCCGGGCCGAATACCTCAAGACCGTGACCAGCCTCTTGATCGACGATCTGGAGTGGATGGTGGCCCAGTGGGCACCTGGCGGCGAGGCCACGAAGCAGATCAAGTCGGAGTCTGCCGAGACGGCGATTGCCCGGATGCTGACCGGCCTCGGCAGCCTCTCCTATGGTGAGCTTGCCGGCGAGCGGATGCAGCTCGGCCTTCTGCTGCATGACCCCGAGGAAGAGCACGATTGCTTTTCGGACAACACCCACAACTCGCATTTCTATGACCAGGCTGGAATGCAGGCGGTTTATCTGGGCAGCTACACCCGGATCGACGGCTCGGTCGTGAAGGGCCCGGCGCTGGCCGATCTGGTTGAAGCGAAAGCGCCTGCCGTACATGCGGAAATGACGGCGCGCCTCGACACGACGACGGCTGCCATGCAGGCGATCAAGTCGCGAGCCGAAGCGGGCGAGGCCTACGATCAGATGATCGGCAAGGGCAATGCCGAAGGGAACGCAGTCGTGCAGGCCGCGATCGATGCGCTCAAGGGGCAGGCAAAGGCGATCTCGAAAGCGGTGGCTGCCCTCGGTCTAAAGCCGATCGATTTCGAGGGTTCCGACAGTCTCGACAGCCCCGGCAAGGTCTTCGAGTAGCGATACGATCGATGTTTCCTCTCGCCAGCACCCGTAACGCACTGCCTGTGGTTGGGGTGGGCGTCCTTGCCGGAATGCTCACGGCAGCCGCTGGCGGTCTCGCGTTCGGCGGTGATGATGAGGCGGCTCGCGTTGCCGCTGTTGTGCGCCCCGCTACGGACTTCAGCAAAGCCGAGCCCTACGAACTGCGATCGGCCGGTGCCGCCACGGTCTTCAAGCGCATCAACAGCAGTATCTTCTCGCACCCATCCGCGAACATGCCCTTCGACCGCCAGTCGGAATTCCTGGTCGGCGATGGTATTTTCCGCAAGCTATGGGTTTCCTCGCCCGCGTCCACCAGGTCGTCGGATGGTCTGGGCCCGCTCTTCAATGCCCGCTCGTGCCAGGGTTGCCACATCAAGGACGGCCGGGGCGTCGTGCCGGTCGGCGATGAGCGCGGCGTGTCCCTCTTCCTGCGCGTGTCGATTCCGCCACAGACCGAAGAGCAGCGGGCACAGCTCAAATCCCGCCGCATCTCCGTCGTGCCCGAACCGGTTTACGGCACGCAACTGCAAGGGGCATCCGTGCCGGGCGTGAAGGCCGAGGGCCGCATGGCTCTGACATACACGCCGCGGCGCGTGACGCTCGGCGACGGGACGGTGGTCGAACTACGTGTGCCGAGCTACGCCGTGACGCATCTGGGGTACGGCCCGCTTCACCCGGACGTGCTTCTGTCCCCGAGGATCGCGCCGCCGATGATCGGAATGGGGTTACTGGAAGCGGTTCCCGAAAAGGATATTCGCGCCGGGGCCGATCCGGACGATCACGATGGCAACGGCATCTCAGGCCGGACCAACGAGGTCTGGGATGCGGCAAAGGGAGCGCCCACGCTCGGGCGGTTTGGCTGGAAGGCCGGGCAGCCGAGCGTCCGGCAACAGTCGGCCGGTGCCTTTGCCGGTGACATCGGGATCTCGACGCCGCTTTTCCCGGACCCGCACGGCGACTGCACTGCGGCCCAGTCAAAGTGCCGCAGTGCGCCGCACGGCGGCGACACGAAGCGAAATATCCCAGAAGCCGGGCCGGATCTCTTCGAACGTCTCGTCTTTTACAGCCGTAACCTGGGAGTTCCGGCACGCCGGAAACCGGGCAGCCCCCGCGTGTTGGCCGGAAAGAAACTCTTCTATGAGTCCGGATGCATCGCCTGCCATCGCCCGAAATTCGTGACCCGGCGACTTCCGGACCGGCCCGAACAGTCGTTTCAGTTGATCTGGCCCTATACCGATTTGCTGCTCCATGACATGGGTGCCGGGCTCGCGGACAATCGCCCAGAGGGCGCGGCCACGGGCCAGGAATGGCGGACACCGCCGCTCTGGGGCATCGGGCTGACCAACGCTGTGAACCCGCGCGCCACGTTCCTTCACGATGGGCGTGCGCGCACATTGCTGGAAGCGATCCTCTGGCACGGCGGTGAGGCGGAGGCCGCGAAAGAGACGGTTCGCCAGATGAAGGCCGAAGACCGTGAGGCGCTGATCGCTTTTCTGATGTCTCTCTAGGCCTAGACCTTGATCGATTTCCAGTGCCCGCGCTGCCAAATGGCGACGAAGACCGCGGCCTGCAGCGCGCGGTAGCCGATAAAGCAGATCCAGATTGCGAGCAGGCCCATTCCCTGAACCGGGCCGACGAACCAGGCGAGCGGCAGGAACAGGAGCCATTGCAGGCCGGTGCTGACCACCATGACCGTGCGGCTCGCACCGGCCCCGAACAGCGCCTGCATGAAGACCATGCCCGCCGCGTCCATCAGGATCATCGCGCCCACGAGGCGGAGCGGCAGGACGCCGACGGCGATCGTCGCGAGATCGTCAGTGAAAACGTGGAAAATCGTTTCGGCGAAGAGCGCGATGGCGAACCCGAGGCTGCCCATCACGACGGCCGCAACCTTGAACACATCCCACGCCCATTGCTGCGCATCTTCGGGTTCGCCGCGGCCGAGCGCGTTGCCGACGAAAGTCGCCGCCGCCATGCCGAGGCCCATGCCGGGCAGGATCATCACCAGCGTGATGTTGACCAGCACGTTCGCGGCCGCGAGTTCCTTGGTGCCGACCAGGCCGATGATCCAGAACATCGCCGTAAACCCGGCTGCGAAGAAGAAGGTCTGGATCGAGGACGGGATCGAGATGCGGAGCATCGTCGCCATCGTCTCGCCCCGGGGCAGATGATCCAGGAAGCCGCGCGGCCGGGCGCGCGCGTAGGCCTGGGCGAAGTAATAGAGCGTCCCCGCCACGGTCGCGATCGTGGTCCCGATACCGGAGCCGAGCGTGCCAAGCTCGGGGAACCCGAACTCCCCGAAAATCAGCAGGTAGTTCAGCACGACGTTGATCACGTGCATGAAGATCAGCGTCCGCAGATACACCGTCGAAAGGCTGACCCCGTTCCAGTAGCCGCGGAACGAGAAATTCATGCCGACCGCAACCAGGCAGACGAGCCGCGCCTGCAGGTAGGGGACGCCCTCGGCCAGCACCCCGGCGTCGTTGTTCAGGAGCCCGAGGATTTCCGGCGTGAGCCAGATCAGCAGCCCGGTCAGCGGCAGGCCGATCGCCAGCGAGAGAAACAGCCCGCCGTTGAGCGGCACTGCGGCTTCGTTGTCGCGGCCCTCGCCCATGCGCCGGGAGGCCATCGCCTGCACGCCTGCCGACATCCCCATCAGGAAGGCGCCGGCCATGAAGTTCGCAAAACTCGCGAGCCCGACCGCGGCGAGCGCGTCTGGGCCAAGTTGGCCAACCATCGCAGTGTCGACCAGATTGAGGATGTTTTGCGAGACAAGCCCGCCCATGATGGGCAGGGCCAGCGTCAGGATCTGGTTCAGGCGGGTGCGCTGCACGGATTTGCTCGCGGGAGGCCGGCCCCGAGGCGTGCCGGGCGGCATGAATGACGGGCGCAGGCTACAGGCCGCCGATCCCCGGCGCCAGTCCGCTCCGTCGCGGTCCCAGGGTCAATCGGCTGGATTGTCGGCCGGGTTCTGGCCGCCGCCGTAGGACGGCGTCGACGGGGTCTGGAAGGTGCCGGTCGGCTGGTAGCTTCCCGTGCCGGTGTCGTCGCTCAAAACCGAAAACAGCCAGACCGCGCCGCCGATCACGATGATGGCGCCAATCGCCGCGAGCGCGATCTTGACCGCGCTATAGGGCCGTTCGCCCTGCACCTCGCCGGTGCGGCCGTTGACGACGAACCGGAAGACCTTGTCGCCATAGCGATAGGCCGCCATCCAGACCGGCAGCAGCACATGCTTGTAGCTGATGTCGTAGTACTGGGTGTTGAGGTTGTGGATGCGCTGGCGGTCGCCGCCAATGTCGCGGCGCACATCGGCACGGATCACCGGCGCCATCTTGCCGCGGGCGGCATCGAAGCCGTTCTTCAGATCGACCTGGTAGATCTCGCTGCGGAACCCCGCCAGATAGTCGTTGGCATATCCTGTCAGGTTTTCGAGATCCCAGGGCTCGAGCGCGTCGGTGTATTTCGGCGGCAGGGTGTGCGAGGCGAGGACCAGCACATCATCGAAGTCGCGGGAGACCCGGCCCGAGACCGGCGTCCAGTGGGTCTTGGTCACGGTCCGCGTCTTGGTGACGGTCTGCCCGTTCACGGTCGTCGTGTAGGGGATCTGCTCCTGGTAGTCGATGCCGCGCTCGCCGGAATACCGACTGTTCGTGCCGCTGTCGTAGGTCCAGTAGGGCACGTACATGCCCGACAGCTTGCCCTGGGTGCGGGCGTACTGCTTGGCCTTGTTGGGTGCGAACCAGAGACCCTTGATCCATCGCCGCACGCGCTCGCGCGCTTCGGGCTCCGTCAGCTTGAAGGGCAGCAGCAGGTTCGGCTTGATCGTCCGGGTATCGTCGGTGTCGGTGACGATCGTCGTCCCGCAGAAGGGGCATTCATCGGCATGCAGGTTCGGATCGAACGTGAACTCCGCGGCGCAATTCGAACACTTGACCGTCTTCGTTATCTGGGTCGTCGCCCCTTCTGAGGCTTTCTCCAGTCCCTCGAGGAAATCGTGCTCCTGCACCAACGCGGGTTGGGCCGCACCGGCAATCTGGTTTTCGTGGCCGCAATACTGGCATTGCAGCGTGTCGGTTCCCGGCGCGAAGGCCAGCGTGGCCCCGCAATTCTCGCAGGCAAACTCCTGCTTCTGAACGGTAACGGTTTCAGTCGCGTCGGACATGCACGGCCCTCCTGGCGCCGGGACTCGAACTCAACTGTTTGGACTTGGGCGGATCAGGATTTCGGCGGGAGCGGCGGCGGCGCTTTGCCGAACAAGCCCTGCACCGCGACCACGTCGCCGGCCTTCATCCAGTCGTCCATGCCCTCGGCCCAGATCAGTGACTCCTCCTTGAGCGCGCCGGCTTTCACCTTGCCCTCGAGGTCGGTCAGGTCATACGGGCCGTCGTGCTTGCCGTCCTTGCCGATGAAGAACTCGATCGGCTTGGGCATCGGCGGCGGCTTGGCAACACCGGTGTGCTGCGGGGCGGGTTGCAGCACCTGGCCCATCTGCTGGGCAATCGCAAAGCCGAGGCCCGCGCCCATGCCGGCGCCGGCCATGCCACCACCCTCACCATCGCCTGCCTTGCCGATCGCCTCGGCGGTCTGGAACTTGGTGTATTTGTCGAGATCGCCGATGACGCCCATGCTCGAGCGCTTGTCGAGCGCCTTCTCGACCGCCTCGGGCAGCGAGATGTTCTCGACCAGCAAGTCCGACAGATCAACGCCGTACTGGTTGAACTCCGGCGCGATCGCTTCAGTCAGGAACTTGCCGAGATCGTCATAGTTCGCCGCTAGATCGAGCACCGGAATCTTGGCCTCGCCGATGACATTGGCAAACCGCGAGACGATGTGATTGCGGAACTGGTCCTGGATCTCGTCGGTTGTGAAATGCCCGTCGGTGCCGGCCACTTCCTTGATGAACATCGCTGGCTCGGTGACCCGCACGTTGTAGGTGCCGAAGGCGCGCAGCCGCACCGGCCCGAACTCCTCGTCGCGCAGCGTGATCGGGTTGCGCGTACCCCATTTCAGGTTGGTGAATTTCTTTGTGTTGAAGAAATAGACCTCGGCCTTGAACGGGCTGTTGAAGCCGTGCTTCCAGCTGTTCAGGGTCGTCATGATCGGCATGTTCCGAGTCTCGAGCTGGTACATGCCCGGGGGGAACGTGTCGGCGATTTGGCCTTCGTTGACGAAGACCGCGAGTTGCGATTCGCGGACCGTCAGCATGGCGCCGTACTTGATCTCGTTTCCTTGCCGCTCGAAACGGCTCATCATGACGTCTCCATCGTCGTCCATCCACTCGATGACGTCGATAAACTCGCCGGTAAGTTTGTCCCAAATACCCATGTCTTCAGCCTCCCTGTTTGGCCATCCTGGTTGGGCAGGTTCCCTTTGCCATACCTGTCCGCACACTGTGTCTGTACTGCATATGATTATTCCGCGTGAACATACACGGTTTCAAGGCTCGTCTATCGCCGCCTTTTGCTGCGCCCGCGTCGCTTCGACAAGCGCGAGGCTTTCCTCGACCGCCGAAATCAACGCCGCGTTGGCCGCCGCGATGGCTTCCTTGTCAAAGCCGCCCTTTTTCAGCATGTCGCGGGCTTCCGAATTGAGGTCGGAAAGTTTCTCGACGTTACGTTCGAACACGGTCTCGGCAGTGGCGCCGGCGGCGGCGAGCGACTTTGCGGCCCGGCCCTCGTTGTAGAGCCGTAGCGCCTGGGCGAGCTGGTTCCGCCACAGCGGGATCGTGTTGTCGAGCGTCGAGTTGATGCGTCCGATCAGGTCGCGCCCGTTCTGCTGGATCATGCGCACCGTTGGCAGGTTCTGCATCGTCACCGTGCGCGACAGCTTGAGATCGTGCAGCCGGCGCTCGAGCGCCTCAATCAGGCGGCGCAGATCGGCGAGCCGCTGTAACTTCATCGCGTCGCCGCCGGCATCCATCTCGAGCGCCGGCAGTTCGTTCTCGCGCAGGCTGGTCAGTTTTTCCTCGCCGCCACGAAGGTAGAGTTCGAGCGCATGAAAATAGTCGAGTGTGCTCTCGTAGAGCTTGTCGAGCGTGATGACGTCGGTCAGCAGCCGGGTCTTGTGTTTCTCGAGCGCAATCGTGATCGTTTCGATCTCGCGCCGGATTTCATGGTAGCGCAGGAGGAGTTTCTCGAGCGGCGATTTTGCGCCGAACATCTTGCCGAAGAATCCCGGCTCCCAGTTGGTGTCGAGGTCCTCGATGCGGAATTTCTTGAGCGTGCCGATGAGGTTCGAGAGTGCGGCGCCTGCAGGCTCGGTGCTCGTGGTCTTGACCGCATCCAGCATTCGTTCGGCCACCGCCGCGAGTTTGCGCTGTGCCTTGGTGCCATACAGCACGACCGCTTGGCTGTTGCTCGGGCTGAGCTCGGCAAGAACCCGCTCGATGTCCCCGATCGTCTTCGGGTCTTCGTCGCGGTTCCGCGAAATCTCGCGCTCGACTTCGGCGAGCACGGTTTCGAGCGTGTTCGTGCCGGCGGAGGTTGGAGCGGCGGTGCGGGCTTCGGGGGTCAATGTCCGGCGGGCGGCCCTCAGGCCACCCCTTCCTCTTCAAGCTGGGTCGAAAGCACCTCGATCTGCACGTCGAGGTCCATCTTGTCATCGTCGCGCATCTTGCGGAGCTGCTCCTCGAATGTGCCTTCGATGGTGACGGCGAGCTTGCGGAAACGCTCTTCGAGCTCCTCGCTCTTGTCGTTGGCATGCGCCTTTGCGTATTCCACGGTCACCCGCTGGGCGCCATCGAGGTAGACCTCGAGAAACTTCCGCGTGCGGGCGAGATCGCGCGGGTTGCGCTCGACCTCGTCGACGATGTTCCAGGCGAGTGCGGCGATGCGGGTGATCCGTTCCTTGAGTTCAAGCGATCGTATCTTGTTGCGGGCCGCCCGGATCGCATCGATCTTCGCGTTCGCCTCATCCACCGCCGCGCCGATTTCCTCGACCGTGTAGCCATAGGTTTCGAGCGACGCCTTCTTGCCCATCGGGTCGAAGCCGTAGAACAGGAAAAACCCGATCAGCCCCCCGGCCGCGAAACCCCCTGAGGCCGGCAAGTTGTATCCGGCGAGCAAGAGCGCCGTCAGAAAACAGCCGGCGCCGGTCAGCAGGCCTGCGAGGAACTTCGCGGGAAACTTCGGCCGGGTCGCGAACCGTTTGGCGAGGTACCCGGCCTCCTGCTTGATGCCTTTGTGGGCGAGCGCTGCGGCAAGCATAAACAGCCCGAACATGGCGGCATCCAGGACCAGTTTTCCCGGATTGCCCTTCACCAGATCGAGCACGGCGGCCACCGCCAGGGGCATCGGCAGCACGTACATCAACAGCGGTCCCGACACCCAGGGTGCGGGCTTCCGCCGGTTCAGCTTCAGATCGCCGGTATCAGTCATCTGCAGGCGCGGCTGTGGGCGCGTCCGCCGCAGGTGCCGGTGCGGCGGCCAGATAGGACTGGCACGAGGTCAGCCCG
>JAJFFI010000029.1 GCA_021776755.1 Alphaproteobacteria bacterium
GCACGGGCTCGCCGGCGAAGTGCCGGAGCTCGAGGCCGGCGGCGACAGCCAGGACACGCTGCTGGCGCAAGCGAACACCAATGGTGCCGCCAAGCACACCGCCGTGGCCGTTGCCGCGAACGACGACAAGCCCGGCAAGGCCGCCTCGCCCGTGGCCGCGATGATTGCCGCAGCCATCGTGCTGCCGCTGACCTTCGGCGGCGCGCTCTACGCCTATCCCGCCCTGACGGGCGGCAGCGCGCCGGTGCCGGTGGTGGCGCCGATCGCGCTTGCACCGGCCTCCCCGACCGCGCCCAAACCGAAGAACATGGCGCCGCCACCGGTTGCACCGAAAGCCAAGGCTGCACCCAAGGCCGCGCCGAAGAAGGCTGCTGCCAAAAAGGCCGCGCCGCCGAAGCCCTCGGCGTTCGCCGCCGAAAAACTTGCTGCTGAAAAGCTTGCTGCCGAGAAGGCCGCCAGGGCGCGCGCCGCCGCCGATGCGGAAGCCCGTGCGCGGGCTAAGGCGGAGGCTCGCACCGAAGCGCGGCGCCGCGCAGAGCTTGCGCATCTCGCGGCCGAACGGCGCGAACGCGCCCGGCTCGCCGCCGAGGCCCGTGCCCGGCATCTGGAACGTGCCCGGCATCTGGAAGACGCGCGCAACCGGAAGATCGAGGAAGCGCGTTCGCGCCGTGCTGAAGAAACCCGTGCGCGCCGGCGCGCCGCCGAGCTCGCCGAGCGCCGGGCCCGCCGCAAGGCCGCCCGGGACGACCGCCGCGAGACCAAGGCCGAAGCCCGCCGTGAGGCTGAAGCACGCCGCGACGCGGAAGCGCGCCGTGAAGCAAAGGAACGCCGCCGCGCCGAGGCCATCGCCAAACGGGAGGCGGCCAAACGGGACGCTGCCCGGGACGCCCGCGGCAAGGCACGAGCCGAGGCCGAAGCCCGCCGGAAAGCGAAAACCGAGGCGAAAGCGCGCCGGAAAGCCAAAGCAGATGCGCGCGCCGCGGCCAAAGCCGACGCAGAGGCCAGGGCAAAGGCTGACGCCCGCAAGGACAAGCGCGCCGACGCCATCGAGAAGGCGAAGGCCAAAGCCGAAGCCCGCCGTGTTGCCAAGGCCGAGGCCAAGGCCCGGAAGAAAGCCGCCGAGCTGGCCCGCCTCGGCGCCACCGGCGGCATCAAGACCGGCGATGACAGGGTCCGGTCGGTCGTCCGCAGGCGGAACGCCTACGCCAACTAGGTCAGGGCCGGAACGAAAAGTTTTTGATGCGCTGGACGACGGGCCTCAACCAGCGCGTCAGGGGGCGGGAACCTCAGGGTTCCCGCTTTTCCCTTTTTGGGGTCTACGCCCTCGGGTCGAGGCCCCAGTCGCGGTAACGGTCCGGGTCGTCGGCCCAGTTCTGGCGCACCTTCACGAAGATGTTCAGATGCACGCGGCGTTCGAGCAGGTGTTCGAGCTCGGTGCGCGCGGCGGTGCCGACGGCCTTGACCTTCTGCCCGCCCTTGCCGAGCACGATGGCTTTCTGGTTGTCGCGCTGAACGTAGACGACCTGGGCGATGCGGACGCTGCCATCACGGCGCTCTTCCCAATCCTCGGTCTCGACGGTAAGCGCGTAGGGGAGCTCCTGGTGGAGCTGCCGGAACAACTGCTCGCGGGTGATCTCGGCCGCCAGCAGGCGCATCGGCATGTCGGATATCTGGTCTTCGGGAAACAGCCAGGGGCCGGCAGGCAGGCTGTCGGCAAGATGGGCGGCGAGATCCGGCACGCCGTCGCCGGTGAGCGCCGAGATCATGAAGACCTCGGAAAAGAGTCCGGTCGCGTTGAGCACTTCGGTGAGCGCCAGAAGTTCGTGCGGCTTCACCAGATCGACCTTGTTGAGGGCGAGGATGGCGATGCGCTTGTTTTTCGAAAGCCCGTCGAGGATCGCCTGGGTGTCGGCATCGATCCCGCGCTTGGCGTCGACCAGCAGAACCACCCGGTCGGCATCGGCCGCTCCCTGCCAGGCGGCCGCCACCATCGCGCGGTCGAGCCGGCGCCGCGGCGCAAAAATGCCCGGCGTGTCGACAAAGACGATCTGGCTCGCGCCCAGGATGACGATGCCGAGGACGCGGGTCCGGGTGGTCTGCACCTTGGGGGAGACGATGGTGACCTTGGCGCCGACGAGGTTGTTCATCAGCGTCGACTTGCCGGCGTTGGGCGCGCCGATGAGCGCCACGAACCCACAGCGTGTTTCGCTTGCTTCCGGCGCCTCTTTGGGGGCCTCAGTCATTGCCGAGCCCTTCGGCATGCTCCAGCAGCTCGGCGGCTGCGAGCCGTTCGGCCGCGCGCTTGGAAGTCGCCTCTCCCCGCGCCGGCGGCAAGCCGGCGACCAGCGCCTCGACCGTGAAGACCGGGCGGTGCGGCGGCCCCTTGCGTTCGACGATGCGGTAGCGCGGGCGCTCGATGCCGCGGGCCTGGGCCCATTCCTGGAGGGCCGTCTTGGGCTCGCGCGGCGGCTTGATGTGACCTTCCATCAGCGGCGACCAATAGCGGTCGATGAAGGCCGTCGCCGCCTCGAGCCCGGCATCCAGATAGATCGCCGCGATCACGGCTTCCATGGAGTTGGCGAGATTGGAAATCGACTCGCGCCCGCCCGAGAGATCTTCGCCATTGGCAAGGATCAGATGCGCGCCGAGCCCGATCTGCTGCCCGACCAGCGCCAGCGTTTCAGTGCGCACCATCGCCACCAGCCGGCGGGACATCGAGCCCTCGGCCTCCTCGGGATAGCGGCGCCAGAGGAATTCCGCGATCACCAGGCCGAGCACCCGGTCGCCGAGAAACTCGAGCCGTTCATAGCCGAACGTGTGGGGTGAACTCGCGATCGCGCTCGGATGGGTCAGCGCGCGTTCGAGCAGGCTCGGCTCCCGGAAATCGTGTCCGAGCGCGGCGATCAGGTCTGGGTCAGGCGTAAAGGTCATCGGGTGCCATGCTGCCGCTTTGGGCCGCCTGCGGCAACAGGCCGGTTCCGTCGGCCCTGTCAGTCAATCGGGTCGAAGATCCGCGACCAACGGATCGCGCCGGGCCATTTCCAGATTTCCCAGAGCCGCGCGGTGCCGTCCACTGAAAAGAAGATGAACTCCGCCCGGCCCACCAGGTTCTCGGCATCGACGAAACCGACGCGGCCGATGTAGCGGCTGTCGGACGACCGGTCGCGGTTGTCGCCCATCATGAAGAACTTGCCGGCCGGCACCGTGTACTCGCGGGTGTTGTCGGCGCCGCCGTTGTCGCCGTCGACCTCGATGATGCGATGGTCGTAGCCTGACGTGCCCTTTCGCGGCAGCGTCTCGATGAATTCCTGCACCGCGACCACGCTGTTGTAGTCGGTCTGGTAGTTGTAGCTCATGCCGTTGGAGCGCTTCACCGGCGTGCCGTTCACATTGAGGATGCCGTTCTTGACCTGGATGCGGTCGCCGGGAAGTCCGATCACGCGCTTGATGTAGTCCTAGCCGCCGTCGAGCGGATTGACGAAGACCGCGACGTCGCCGCGCTCGGGCTGGGTGTACATGATCCGCCCGTCGAACAGCGGCAGGCCCAGCGGCAGGCTGTGGCGGCTGTAGCCGTAGGAATATTTCGAGACGAAGAGGTAGTCGCCCACCAGCAGCGTCGGCACCATCGAGCGCGACGGGATGTTGAAGGGCTCGAGCGCGACCGTGCGGATCACCAGCGCGATCAGGACCGCGTAGATAATCGTCTTCAGGGTTTCGCCGAAGCCGCCGCTCTTGCGTTCGCGGCGGGAGGAATGCACTCGTGCCACACGGCCCTCGTCAGATATTGAAAACAGGATGGGCGGAAACAGGATGGGCGGAAACTGAAACGCCGCAGGCGGCAAACCGGGTTCGCGCCTCGGAGTCGCGGGGGATAAGGGCAGTCCGCAGACGTGAAGTCAAGCGGCCGGAGGCGGCGGTTTTCCGGCCCGGCCGGGGCGGATTTTTGGCCGGCCCGGACGTCATTGCGTGACCGGCGGGCCGGGTTCTGCGGGAACCGCGGAAATGATGACGGTCGCCTGGGCCAACGGCGGCTCGTCGGTCAGCGTGAGTGCGAAATGCACGTCGTGTCCGGGCGGCAGCAGGCCATCGAGGATGCGCCGCGCACCACCGGTAAGCTCCAGCGTCGGTTGCCCGCCCGGCGCGTTGACCACGCCGATGTCGTGGAAGAACACGCC
Source organism: Alphaproteobacteria bacterium (assembly GCA_021776755.1). Classification (GTDB taxonomy): domain Bacteria; phylum Pseudomonadota; class Alphaproteobacteria; order JAJFFI01; family JAJFFI01; genus JAJFFI01. The sequence goes on from JAJFFI010000029.1 coordinate 4,176, forward strand.
CTTCCGCAGAAGCCCGGTGCCGAGCGCCTTGGCGCAGGCCTCCTTGGCGGCGAAGCGCTTTGCGTAAGA
>JAJFFI010000281.1 GCA_021776755.1 Alphaproteobacteria bacterium
GACATGACCGCGCCCGTACACGGGAGTGGTTGAGAACTGTCTTCCAGGGAATTCGCCGGGTAACTGCGTGGGTAGGTAACGCCCGGATACTAGGCGCTTCAATTGTGGCGACATTCACATAGATATGGTCCGGGGAAAAAATAATCTGGCGCGGAAAAAGGAACCGGCGCCCCCCGGATGGGGAGGCGCCGGCTCCGTTTCGCTATGCAGTTGCGTCAGGACAATCAGGTGTCCGGCTGCAACGACATGTAGCTGAGACCCGCGACCACACCGACGGCCTCATTGCCGACCACGGCCGGCTGCAGGCTGATGCTGTCATTCGAGCCGCCAACCAGCAGCTGCACTCCGCCGCCGACGCCTGCCGACACGGTCGCCTTGGCGCCGCCGTACTTGCCGGCGAGCTGATGCGTGCCCGGCTGGAAGTTGGCCGAAAACACAGCGAAGATGATCTTCTCCTGCTTCTCGATCTTCAGATCGACACCGAGGCCGATGCCGGTCTCGCCGCGATAGAGTTCCACCGCCTTGCCGTCGACCGACTTGAAGATGCACTTGATGTCGGCTGTTGAGGTGATGATGAGGTTGGTCCGGGACCCTTCCACCGTAGTGCACTCAAGGGTTCCGACACGGGCGCCCTTTTCGCCGGCGGCCGAGACCGGGGCGGCGATCAGAAGGGCACCGACGAGAGCGGCAACGCCGCCGTGGATTGCTTGTCTAACTGACATGGCACAGTCCTTTCATTTGAGGTCACATTCGGACCCGGGGGATGGCTGCCTCGCCGCACAATTCCGGCCCGCTCTTCGGCGTGACCGGAAAGGGGAATGCGCGGACAGGCTCCGGGTTACTGCGTGGAGGATAAACGCTCCGAACTGGGCGTCTTTTACATAGATGAAGTTTTTGCCACGGTGACGGCGGTCACAGCAGAAAATTCGGATATCAGCCTAGGGAGGCATCGCCGAACTGATGGTCCGGCTGCGGGTCCCGCCCGGCCTTGGCGCGCTCGCGATGCTGGATGCCGGCAACGGCCGGATCGACGATCGTGAACACCGAGTCGCAGAATTCCTCGAAGTCGAATTGCTTCTCGAGATACGCCTCTGCGCCGAGCGTGAGACAACGCTCGCGGTCGACTTTCTGCGTACTGGTACTGACCACGACGATCGGAATTGCGGCTAGATCCTTGTCGTCTTTCAAGGCGGCGAGAACCTCGTAGCCGTTGCAGCGCGGCATATTGAGATCGAGAAACACGAGGTCAGGGCGCGGGGCCCACGAATACCCGTTCTCGCGCCGCAGGAACTCAAGCGCCTGATGGCCGTCGCGAACCGTGTGCAACTGACGTGGAAAGGCGCAGCGGCTGAGCGCATCGCGGAGCAACAGAACGTCATCCCGATCGTCCTCGACGATCAGAATCTCGGTTACGTGCTGCTCACTTTGGATGACAGGCATTCGCCCCCCTGGCGAACTGGAATGCGATTTGGACCCACCATTGTGGGGCCCGCTTGTTAACAGTTCATTACCAGCGTCAAAGACTCACGGAGGCCCGCGTAAGCCTGCGAGACATTCGGCCGGTGCGACCGTCAGGCCGCCAGCGCCGCAAACACCGCGAGCGCTGTGCCCGAAACGAACATCAGTGTCAGCGCCGCCGCAGAGATCACCGACATGGCGGACCAGCCTTCCTTGCGGAAAGTCGGCAGCGGCGGCGGCCGGGACGGGGTCCAGCCCGGATCGACCAGCGATCCGGGTTCGAAATCGGCCGGCAATCCCGCGGCGCGGGGCGTACGATCTGGTATCGGGAACTTCGAATAGGCGAGGCCCTGCCGGCGCCGGCCCGCGGCGGCAAGCCGGGCGCCGATCATGTCGATGACCGGACGGTCGGGGCGGCGCACTGCGAACGCCCGCAGCTGAAGCCGCGACCGGGCGGCTTCTCCTTCCGCCGCGCAGGGCACATCATCCGTGAATTCATAGAGCCAGTCACCGCCGGGGCGCACTGGTGCATCCCGGGCTTCGTCCAGAGTGACAAGATCGCCCACGCCGCTGCCCGTTGTCTCAACGATATGATGTAGCCGTAACATGCTGTTTCCCCAGAAATTTCCGGGCCCCGATCCCATAGAACCCCCGGATTGTGGCGGCACCGGGGATATGAATCGGGCAAACTGTGGCACGAATCGCAGGCTTGGCGCGCCCGCCGTCGTGCTGCACTATTGCAGCTTCGGCCGGCGCGGCTTCAGGACGAGAGCGGGAAGGTCCGTTTCAGGATGATACCGAACGACATGACGGCACAGTCCCCTGCGCGCAGGCACCTCAGCCGCGTATTGTGGCCGGGGTTGCTGGCGCTCTGCATCGGAGGCTATGCGCTGGGCCTGGTTCACGGGCACGGTTTCCTCGCGTTCAATATCGCCTATCTCTCGCTTGCCCTGGTGCTGGCTGTGCTGGAGCGGGTGATGCCGCACGAACGTCAGTGGCTTGCCAATGACGGACAGATGCTCGCCGATTTCGGACATACGCTCCTCGGCAAAGGCAGTGTCCAGCTGCTGGTGGCGTCCGCGACGCTTCTGGGCATTGCCGCGGCAGGGAATACCGGAGGCGCGCTCTGGCCTGAGAGCCTGCCACTCTGGTTGCAGGTCGCGCTCGGCCTGGTGATCGCAGAG
>JAJFFI010000282.1 GCA_021776755.1 Alphaproteobacteria bacterium
TGCGCCACGTTGCCCGCACGATCTACTGGGCCGACGATATCATCGCCGACAAGAAGGTGCGCGATCAGTTCCAGCAGTACGAGGACGCGGGCTTCGGCCACTTCCCGATCTGCATGGCCAAGACCCAATACAGCTTCTCGACCGATCCGGACCTCAAGGGCGCGCCGACCAACCATGTGACGCCGATCCGCGAGGTCCGGCTGTCCGCAGGAGCCGAGTTCCTGGTTGTGGTGTGCGGTGAGATCATGACCATGCCCGGTCTGCCGCGGGTGCCGGCGGCCAACAGCATCTACGTCAACGATGACGGTGAGATCGAGGGCCTGTTCTAGGGCGCGGATGTCTCATCCTTCGACAAGCCCGGGATGAGGTGTTTAATTTGTCCAGCGAAACTCAAGCTCTCACCCTGAGCCCTCATCCCGAGCTTGTCGAAGGGCGAAGGGCGGGGGCGTTCTCCCGGATTGACCCGCATGGCGCATGACGCACCGACCGAACCGATCAAATTCCGCCACCCCGGCAAGGGACGGGGCAAGGCGCGCCCGACGCCAAAGGGGCGGCAGGCGAGTCAGAACGCGCTCGACGAGGTAGCGTCCCTGCTCGGCGACCGGCCGCGCGACCGGGACCTGCTGATCGAACACCTGCACCTGATCCAGGACAAGCACGGCCATCTCTCGGCCGATCACATCGCCGCACTGTCCGAGATCATGAACCTGCCCCAGGCGGCGGTTTATGAGACGGCGACCTTCTATGCCCATTTCGACATCGTCCGCGAAGGCGAAACCCCGCCCGCGCCGCTGACTATCCGGGTCTGCGACAGCCTGTCGTGCATGCTGGCGGGTGCGGAAGAACTCATCGGCATGCTGGGCGGCCGGCACGACGAGGCAAATGTCCGCATCGTCCGCGCCCCCTGCATGGGCCGGTGCGAGGTGGCGCCGGTGGTCGAGATTGGCCACAACCATGTCACCCGCGCGACGACCGCAACAATCGAAACAGCCATAGAAAAGGGCGATACCCACGCCCACGCCGGCCCCTACGTCGGGCTCGGTGAGTACCGCGAGGCGGGCGGCTATACGTTGCTGCAGGCCTGTATCGGTGATGCACGGACCCGCGACGACATCATCGCCACGTTGTCCGACAGCGGCCTCCGGGGCCTTGGCGGCGCGGGCTTCCCGACCGGGCGGAAATGGTCGCTGGTGCGCGCCGAGGCGGGCCCGCGGCTGATGGCGGTCAACGCCGACGAGGGCGAGCCCGGCACGTTCAAGGATCGTTTTTATCTCGAAACCGATCCGCACCGCTTCCTCGAGGGCATGCTGGTAGGCGCCTGGGTCGTGGAGGCCGAGGCGGTCTATCTCTATCTCCGCGACGAATACCCGCACATCCGCGAGATCCTGCTGAAGGAGATCGCGGCACTCGAAGGCGCGGGGCTCTCGCCGCATACGAAAATTTATCTCCGCCGCGGTGCCGGCGCTTACATCTGCGGCGAAGAGTCGGCGATGATCGAGTCGATCGAGGGCAAGCGCGGGCTGCCCCGCCACCGCCCGCCCTATGTGGCGCAGGTCGGCATCTTCGGCCGCCCGACGCTCGTGAACAACGTCGAGACGCTCTACTGGGTGCGTGACATCGTTGAGCGCGGACCGGAATGGTTCTCTTCCGAGGGCCGCAATGGCGGCAAGGGCATGCGGAGTTATTCGGTTTCGGGCCGGGTGAAGGAGCCGGGGGTCAAATTCGCCCCGGCAGGCATCACGGTCAAAGAGCTGATCGACGAGTTCTGCGGCGGCATGGAAGACGGCCAGGCGTTCAAGGGCTACCTGCCGGGCGGTGCCTCGGGCGGCATCCTGCCGGCGACGATGGGCGATCTGCCGCTCGAGTTCGGCAAGCTCGAGGAGCATGGCAGTTTCGTCGGCTCCCACGCCGTCGTCATCCTGTCGGACAAGGACGACATGAAGGCGGTCGCGCTCAACCTGATGCGGTTTTTCGAGGACGAGAGCTGCGGCCAGTGTACGCCCTGCCGGGTCGGCACCGAGAAATCAGTGAAGCTGATGGAGCTACCGAAGTGGGACGAGGGGCTTATCACCGAGCTCGGCCGCTGCATGGCGGACGCCTCGATCTGCGGCCTCGGGCAGGCGGCGGCAAATCCGGTGTTCTCGGTGTTCAAGTACTTCCGCGAGGATGCGGAAGCGTGAGCCGGCTACTCGAAGCCCGGATAGATCGCCCGCGGCGTGCCGAAGTCGTCGGGCCAGGGCGTCCAGACCGCGTCGGTCGCGCCGATGACGAATTTCACCACCGTCCAGCGCCCGCCCTCGCGGCGGAGCAGCGCCGAGACGTTGTCGTCGAACATTCCGTCCTCGACGGCTTCCCGGTAACGCGTGTTGCGGTAGTTGACGGGCTTGAGGTTCGGCTGGCGCGGCGTCCCGAAGAGAAACGCCCAGCCATCCTGGACGCGAAGGCTCTGGACCACGAAGACCACCCGCTGGCCGAGGTCCTGCATGACCGGTGCGCGGAGCGCATCCATGATGGCCTTGCGTTCGACGCTGCCGGGTTTCGGCGTGTGGTAGCTGCCCGCCTGGGCCGGGCCGTAGCCCAGCAGAAAGCCGATTGCGATCAT
>JAJFFI010000283.1 GCA_021776755.1 Alphaproteobacteria bacterium
GAGCGTCCAGACGGCACATCCAAGGTATCGCGCACCGCCCTGCTTTGCGGACGCCGGCACGAAAAAGCCGCCGCCCCGAGTGCCGGGACGGCGGCGTTTTTCACTTACTCACTCAGGCACTTCAGTCAGGCTGTGGGTGCAGTCCCGGCCTTCAGTGCCTTGTGGGTGCGTATCAGACCGATCAGCAGGCTGACACACATCACCAGCAACACGATCGTGAACGGGAACCCGGTCGAGACCGCCATCGCCTGGAGCGCCGTGAGCGCGCCGGCTCCGCCGACCAGCAGCAGGGCTGCCGCGACCAGACCCTCGAAGGTGCACCAGAACACACGCTGGGACACCGGAGCGTCGGTCTTGCCGCCCGCAGTGATCGTGTCGATCACGAGCGATCCCGAGTCCGACGAGGTCACGAAGAACACGATCACCAGCACGATGCCGATGAACGAAGTGATGCTGGCAAGCGGCAGCAGCTTCAGCATCTCAAAGAGCTTGAGCGCCGTGTCCGCCCCCTTCACCGGGGCTTCCGGGTTGGCGATGACTTGCTCGATCGCGGTGCCGCCGAAGACACCCATCCAGAGGATGCAGACGATCGTCGGAACCAGGATCACGCAGAACACGAACTCGCGCACCGTGCGGCCCTTGGAGACCCGCGCGATGAACATGCCGACGAACGGTGACCAGGAAATCCACCAGGCCCAGTAGAACGAGGTCCAGCCCTGGCTGAAGTTGGTGTCCTCGCGGCCGAACGGCATCGACAGCGGAATCACCTCTTGCACATAGGCGAGACCGCCCGTGAGGATGGTCTCGAAAATCGCGCCGGTCGGGCCGACGAACAGCACGAAGATCAGCAGCAGGGCCGCCAGCGCGATGTTGATTTCCGAGAGCCGCTTGACGCCGCCGTCGAGGCCGCGGACGACCGAGATCAGGGCGGCTGCCGTGATCACTGCGATCAGGACGACTTTGGCCACGGGCCCGGTTGGTGTGTCGAACAGGAAGTTCAGTCCGGCAAGCGCCTGTTCCGTGCCGAAACCGAGCGAGGTCGCGAGTCCGAAGAGCGTCGCGAACACCGCAAGGGTGTCAATGATATGACCCCACCAGCCCCAGACCCGGTCCCCGAGGAGCGGGTAGAAGGCCGAGCGGAGCGTCAGCGGCAGGTTGTGGTTGTACGCGAAGAATGCGAGTGCCAACGCCACAACCGCATAGATCGCCCACGGGTGCAGAGCCCAGTGGAAGATTGTCGCAGCCATGCCGAGCCGGCGTGCGGCATCGGCGTCACCGGCGGCAGCCCCGAGCGGGGCCCAGTCCGTCCGTGCGGCGCCTTCGACCGCGGTGCCACCGAGCGAGGAGTTGAAATGCGCGATGGGCTCGGCCACGCCGAAGAACATCAGGCCGATGCCCATGCCGGCCGCGAACAGCATTGCAAACCAGCCGACATAACCATAGTCCGGCTTGGCATCGACCCCGCCGAGGCGGATCTTGCCAAGTGGACTGATCATCAGACCGAAACAGAAAATCACGAAAATGTTCGCCGAAGCGAGGAAGAACCAGTCGAACGTCGACGTCAGGAACGGCCGCAGCCATTTGAAGAACTCTTCAGCGTCCTGCTGAAACATGAGTGTCACGATCACGAACGCCATGATCGACAATCCGGAGATCAGAAACACCGGGTTGTGAATATCCAGCCCGAACGGTTTGACATTGTCCTGACCGACTTCGTAGTCGGTCTTGATTTGATCTGGCATCAGTTTTTCCCTCCCAGATTGCCACCCCGATGACACCGCTCCGCCCTTCAGGCACGGAGAACGCGGTTTACATTCGGGCAGCGTCGATGGTGACGCCAAAGGGATATCACGCTCTAGCGCCGGAGCGACAGGTTCTGAAACGAATTGAAAAAAGGGCGCAATCGGATTTTTCGATCAAGATGCGCCGTACGTCCGGGATCGGTCGGGGGCAAAGACCGGGTGAGAGTCGTGTTTGGCGCAATTCGCGGCCTTTTTTTGACAGATGCACAGGCGATGGGGGAATAGGTTTCGCCAATGGGGTGGACGGTCAGTAGTCGCCGCCCGGGTTGCAGGCATTCGCCTGCGCTTTTTTTGTCCGGCGCCGTCATTCCGGCGGCGCTCTGGGGGAGGAACGGCAGCATGGCCGACGTCAAATCCGATATTGAAATCGCCCGCCTCGCGAAGATGAAGCCGATCGGCGAGATCGCCGAAAAGATCGGCATTCCGCAGGACGCGCTGTTCGCCTATGGCCCGACCAAGGCCAAGGTTTCATACGAGTTCCTGAAGTCGCAGGACGCCAAGAAGAAGGACGGCAAACTCATCCTGGTGACCGCGATCACGCCGACGCCGGCGGGCGAAGGCAAGACGACGACGACGGTGGGTCTCGGCGACGGCCTGAACAAGATCGGCAAGAAGGCGATGATCTGCATCCGCGAGCCGTCACTCGGCCCGAGCTTCGGCATGAAGGGCGGTGCGGCCGGTGGCGGCTATGCGCAGGTCGTGCCGATGGAGGACATCAACCTCCACTTCACCGGCGACTTCCACGCGATCGGGGCTGCCAACAACCTGCTCGCCGCCTTGATCGACAACCACATCTACTGGGGCAACGAGCTTGGCATCGACGAGCGCCGGGTGACCTGGCGCCGCGTGCTCGACATGAACGACCGCGCACTCCGCTACATCGTCAATTCGCTGGGCGGGATCGCGAACGGTTTCCCGCGCGAAGACGGGTTCGACATCACGGTGGCCTCGGAAGTGATGGCGATCTTCTGCCTTGCGACCGATCTTGAGGATCTCACCCGCCGTCTCGGCAACATCATCGTCGCCTACACCCGCGACCGGAAGCCGGTCTATGCCCGCGACCTCAAGGCCGAGGGTCCGATGACGGTCCTGCTCAAGGACGCGCTGCAGCCGAACCTGGTCCAGACGCTCGAGAACAATCCCGCCTTCATCCACGGCGGCCCGTTCGCCAACATCGCCCAC
>JAJFFI010000284.1 GCA_021776755.1 Alphaproteobacteria bacterium
CATCGCCGACCGCATCGTGCCCGGGCATTTTCCCGAACTGGTGAAAACCGAAACCGGCTTTACCTGGGAGGACGCGGCGGAACTGGACCTGCGGATCCGCTGAGTCAGATCTCGGACATTGTCAGCTAAATCGCAGCCTGAATTGCTTGGGCAATAGATTTTTCTTGTACGCTTGGAACTGGCTTCGGCGCCTCATTCCCCCACTGCACCCAACCGTCTTGATCATGTCTCGCAAACATTTCGAGAAAAGGGCCCCAACTGCACGACTCAATGATCGGGTACAGTTCATCCGGCTTTCGAGAATGCTCGCGCTTTCGCGTGGCAATTAGATTTACTTGGGTTCTCCCGGGATCAAGTGTTCGAGCCCCTGTTCCTTTTGTGCCAAAAAGCACTAGCTCGGTAACGTTCCGGAAATAGAAGCCGACGCCTCGGCCATCGGAGCCCCCGTCCTTACGAATTTTGTGCCAAACGATATTGGTTTTGTATGTGAAACCCCAGCGCTTCATGGTTTCTAGGCCTTCGGCCAACAGGGCATTGGGAACCCAAAGGTAGAGGTGAGAAATATCTTCGGTGATTTCATTCACCGGCAAACCGTAAATGTCGTCGAAACTCATGGTTTCGTACCGCGACAATCTGCGATGTTCCGGCGCCATTTTTCCGGTCCGGTTTGCGAATCGCCACGGAGGGTCGGCAAGCACTGTTGCGAATTTTCGGCCATCGGCGAATTTGACTAGATCGTCGGAAGGATAGTCTTCAAGCGGTTTCGACATACGAGGAACTCCCTATCCCAAAAACAACGATCGGGCAGCCACCACCGCCACCGCCTTCAACTCTCGGTAACAATTTTGACATGTGCGTCGTGCTGTTACCGTAGCTAGAACCTTTGCCAAGTTTGTTGAAAATCGCCTGAAGGTCGTCTGAACGTGTGATGATGACGCCAACAGATATTGCTCGAAGATCAAAAAGAAGACGGAAGTTATTCAAATCGCGATCAAAGAAAGGGTCTTTGTTATTCCATTCCACTTCGATTGCTACACCATTCTTGAAACAATCGACGCTATGAGTGGGAGATTCAAAGGTATTCTCATCAACGACAATTTTTGTATCAAAGGACTTAGCCGTCCATTCCCGATCGTAGAAGCCCTGATCCAGTCGACCGGCAATAGAGGACTTGTTCTTTCCCGGCTCCAAAATGCTCGACTTGTGGAGTCGAAACTCCGTTAGCACAGTCGAAATATCACTCCACTCCTGAGGGAACGTAGTTACCAAAACTGGCAACGCATTGCGCCACTCATGGATTTCGTACAAATCCCGCAAGTGACGGGGAATAAGAGCTTCAATATTTCGATTGGTCGCCATTTCATCCTAACCTAAAAGAACATTAACGGAAAATATAGGAAACAGCAATCATTTAGCAATACAACATATTGATCCGCATTGTAAGTTACCATCAATATACAGTCTCCCTCACCCCTGCCCCGCCTCGATGTATTCCTCGCTCTGCATTTCCATCAGGCGCGAGGCGGTGCGCTGGAACTCGAAGGCGTGGGTGCCTTGCTTGTGGAGGTCCCGGGGGGCGGCTTCGGCCGAGCAGATCAGGTTGACGTGATTTTCATAGAGGGCGTCGATCAGGGTGTTGAAGCGTTTGGCCTCGTTGCGCTCGTCCTCGCCCATGCGCGGGATGTCTTTCAGGATAACCGTGTGGAAGCGCTCGGCGATGGCAAGATAGTCGGCCGCGCCCAGCGCCCGGCCGCAGAGTTCGTCGAAGGTGAAGCGTGCGACGCCGTGGGCGGCTTTTTGCGTCGTGACGTTGCGGCCCTGCACGGTGAGCGTGACGGGTTCGCCGCCGGCATCATCGGTCAGCCGGGCGAAGGCGGTATCGAGCGCCGTGTCGGCGGCGGGTCCGAGCGGCAGATGATAGACCTGCATCCCCATCAGGCGGGCAAGGCGATAATCCTTCGCCGCCTCGAGCTGCAGGATGTCGAGCTTCTCGCGGACAAGATCGATGAACGGCAGGAACAATTCCCGCTGCAGCCCGTCCTTGTAGAGATCGACCGGCGCCCAGTTCGACGTCGTCACCACCACGACGCCGCGTTCGAACAGGGCCTGGAAGAGCCGGCCGAGGATCATCGCGTCAGCGATGTTGGTGACGTGGAACTCGTCGAAACACAGCAGCCAGGTCTCCGACGCGATGGCCCGGCCGAGACCCGGCAGCAGGTCGTCGACGCGCTTTTTGGACGACTTCCCTTCCGACCGGTGCCTGTGCAGCCGGTCGTGCACCTCGAGCATGAAGGCGTGGAAATGGACCCGGCGCTTCTTCTCCACCGGGGCCGTGTCGAAGAAGAGGTCCATCACGAAGGACTTTCCCCGCCCCACATCGCCGTAGATGTAGAGCCCCTGCGGCGGTGTTTCGGTGCGCCGGCCGAGACCGAACCGCGCGGCCCACGAGCTGTCGCCACCGGGCTGATAGTTCCGCACCGCGTTGTGGAGACTCTGGAGCTTTTCGAGCGCAAGCTCCTGGGCCGGGTCGTGGTCGATTTCGCCCGCCCGGACCATTTCGCGCCAGGCCGTGAGCGGCCCCTCAGCCATGCCGCGCCCTCAGCTTTTTTATTTCGGTTCGTAATCGACCAGAACGGTCTCGGTGCGGGCGCGGACCTTGGGCTTATCGGTCGCCTGTTCCTCGACGCGCTTGACGACGAGGCCCGGCTTCGGTGCGTACCAGAGCGTCACCTGACGCGTATTGTTTCGCCCGGGTTCGCCGCGGAGCCGCATCGCCTCGAACTGGCCGGCCGGGGTCGTGACCTTCTCCCAGGCCTCGACGGACCAGTTCATGCCGATCGGGCCGACCTTCATGCCGCTCGTGGTTTCGGAATAGTTGAACTCGGCAGTCCAGGTCTTGCCCACCTTGAGCGGCCACTGCCAGGTGCCCCGGTGCGGCGTTGCCGAAGCGAGTTCCTTGCCGTCGCGCAGGATCGCCATCCAGTTGCGCGTCTGGCGGTCGATGATCTGGGTGTCCTTGCCGTTGGTGACCCGAGCCACCGGCCGGCCCTTGTAGGTGCCGTCATCGATCACGGTCAGTGTCACCTTCGACGTGCCGCCATCCGGGCCGGTAGTTTGATAGACCATCCGCGTGCCCTTCTTGAGCGGCGTCAGGTTGACTTCGGGGGGCGTGCCGCCGATTGCATTCGGCAGGGCGCCGGGATTCTTCTCGAGACCCGGCGGCGGCAGCGCCGTCTGCGCCGCGACATGCGTGGAACCAGCGGCCAGAACGCCGGACACCAGGATCGCACCGGATACCGCCCAGAAGCGCGTGGCCCGCGTTCGGGTCATCGGGCAGGTCGGCAGGGACATGAGACACTCCTGGTACGGATGGCGTCCGGTTCGATCCCCGGAATGGCCGCATTGTGCATGGCGAAAAATGGCGCAGCAAGGGCGCATCGAAAAAGCGCACCGATTGTCCGGAAATCCAGCCGCAACGGCAAGGGAAGCAGGGCAGCGCGTTCCGGCGGCAGGTCTTCCGGGGGCGAACGATTCGGGCGCGTCACCGGCCTCCGGCAACCCGCAGGATGGCGCCCGCGACATAAGACGCGTCTTCCTCCGACAGCAGGTACATCACCGCGCGCGCAATCTCGTCAGCTTGCGCACCGCGCCCGATCGGGATCGACGGCACGATCTCGGCCATGCGGTCCGGCATTCCGGCGGCGGCATGGATACCGGTCTCGACCATCCCGGGGGCCACCGCATTGACCCGGATGCCCTCGCCTGCAACCTCCTTGCCGAGCCCGATGGTGAAACTGTCCACGGCGCCCTTGGAGGCCGCATACCAGACATACTGACCCGGACTGCCGAGGGTGGCCGCCCCGGAGGAAATATTCACGATCGCGCCGCCCTGCCCACCCTGCTTCGTGGACATCCGGGGCACTGCTTCCCGGGCGCACAACATCAGCCCTGTGACGTTCAGATCGACGATGTCGCGGATGGTCTGCCGGTCCGCCTCGGCAAGCGACGAAATCTTGCCGGTAAAGCCTGCGTTGTTGACGAGACCCCGCAACGGTTCGCGGCGCGCATCGACCGCGGCAAACATGCTGGCGATCCCGCTGTCGGTGGCGACATCTCCCTGGGCCAGAAATGCGTCGCCGCCGGCCTCCTCGATGGCAGCCGCGACCGCTTGGGCGCCGTCTTCATCCGCCCGGTAGTTGACGCAGACCGTGTATCCCGCAGCCGCTCCCTGGCGCGCAATGGCGGCGCCGATGCCCCGGCTCGCGCCGGTGACCAGAAGCAGTCCCTTCCCGCCGTCTCCGGATGTCGTCATTGGGCGGCCTCCGCGGACCGTGTCCCGAAGGCGGCTTCCATTTCGGCCCGGATGCGCACCGCCTGGTCGTGCGCGTCAAGCGCCACGTCCGCCTTGGTCAGCACCGCGCCCTTCGCAACCGGGCGCGTGACCTTGACGTCGCCCGCCAGCCCGATCGGCAGCGCGCCTTCCACCAGCGAGCGGGCCGCGGGGATCAACTTGCCCCAGACCGTGTAGCCGCCTTCGCCGTCCAGTGTTTCGCCGGCGGTCAGGTCGCGCTTGGCGACCGCCACCGCATCGCCTCGGAATTCAGCGGGTGCCGCGGTGGGCTCACCGCGCAGCGCGGCCGAGGCGACGCTGATGCCAAGTTCGAGCCCGATCAGGTGGTAAGGCTTGTACATGGCGGCATAGCGCCCGGTGCTGTCGGTGGCGAGGCCGTACTCGTGAAAGCACCGCCGGGCGTACTCGCTTTCGCCTTCGAACGTGACATACACACCCCAGCGAAGATCGTGGTCGATTGGGCTTCCGTCGCGCTGCAGGCTCGAGACCACCTCCACCATCCCCGGCCCCGCGAGCGCGCCGCCGTCGGCAGCCGGCCGGCACACTTCGGCGAGATCGTCCCTCGACGCCGGCGGGAACCCGAGCCCGTCCGCGGGCGGTGTGAGCCCGGTCGCGTTGGCAACCGCCGCCATCTCGATCGCCGATTTGGTGCCGTCGAGAAACGAGTTGAACATCTGCGGGTTCATGCCGCCCGCCGCCGCGTCTTCAGGGCTGAGGCCGTAGTGACCCCAGACCGTATCCGGCGTCGAGTCGTGATAGGCGGAGAGATACTTGGTACCCTTGCCGGCCGCCATCACCCGGAAACCCGCAGCGCGCGCCCAGTCGACCATTTCGGCGATTAGTGCCGGCTGGTCGCCATAGGCCAGCGAGTAGACGACACCGGCCTCGGCGGCGCGGCGCGCCAGCAGCGGCCCGGCCAGTGCATCCGCCTCGACATTCACCATCACGACGTGTTTGCCCGCCTTGAGGGCGGCGAGCGCATGGCGGATGCCCGCGGCCGGATTGCCGGTCGCCTCGATGATGACGTCCGCCTCCCCGCCGATGACCGCGTCGGCGTCATCGGTGATGTGAATTCGGCCGGCATCGCACTCCACGCGCTCCAGGTTCGCCCGGGCACGGTCCGGCGCGAGATCGGCAACCGCCACCAGTTCGAGCCCCGGCGTGTGCGGCACCCGCGAGAAGAACATGGTCGCGAACTTGCCGGCGCCGATGCAGGCAACCTTGACGGGATTGCCGGCGGTTGCGCGGGCCTGCAGCATTTTATGGAGATTCATACGGGCCTCTCGACGTTCGTTCCCAGAGGCAATCTACCCGGTTTTCAGCGCCTGCTCCATCATGCCGGCAACCGCGAGATCGTCGGACCGCCCGGTCGCGCGGAGGCCTGCGATCGCGCCCTCGCGATTGGCGTCCGGATGGTTCTGGTTGAGCTTAAACTTGCCCTCGAGCCGGTCGATCGGGATTTCGAACGCGACGATGCCCCGGATCATGCCGTCGATGTAGTCGTCCGGTTGCCGGTCGAGCGTCCACGGCTCGGGCTGACCCGCTTCGAAGACCGCCGACAACGCCGCCTGCTGTGCACGGACTTCGTCCCTGTCCTCGACAACCCGCGGCACGCCCGAGGCATGCACCACCGCATAGTTCCAGGTCGGCACCGCGCGCACCTCGGGCGGATACCAGTTCGGCGAGATATAGGCGTGCGGTCCCTGAAAGATGCAGAGCGCAGGCGTGCCGCTTTCGAACACGCGCCACTGGCCGTTGCCGCGTGCGAGGTGCGCCTGAAGCGTGCCGTGGGACCCTTGTTTGCGGTCGAGCATAAAGGGGATGTGCGAGGCTTCGGGCACCCCGTCCACGGTCGTGACCAGCAATCCGAAGGGATGGGCCTCGATCAGGTCGAAGAGGATACCGTGGTCGGTTTCGGCAAAGGCAGGAGGGATATACATGGGAGACACTTGTGCGATCTGATGGAACGATGGGAGCTTTCTCCATAGCTTGCGGAAATCGACGTGGAAACAGCCAATTCGACATCGGTTCCCGGTCCATCATCCTGGGCCCCGCTGCGGAATTTCCCGTAAAGGGACCGGTTACCATTTCCTGATACTGTTCTGACCTGACCGCTCTGCCAGCCAGCTCATATGGCGGAGACGCGGCGGATCGCCCGTCGCGCATCGTGTCTTTGGCAACGGGAAAAACGGCGCAGAACATCGGGTACCGGGGTATTACCATCAGGGCATGGCCCGGTGATTTGGGAACATGGACGAAAGCCAGTTTGACGAATCCGACACCGGCACCCTCGCCTTCAGCGATGAAGACGAGCAGCGCATCGTGTTCGAACACAAGATTTTCGGCGTTTCCGACGACGGGCATTTTCGAAAATCGGGCACCGTCGAGGAACCTGTCTACGTCATGTCCTTCGACGGCCGCGAAGTGTCGTTGCCGTTTCCAGGGCTAGTGCTCGAGTTCGGCATCGATCCGCAGTCGGAAGATTTCCGCAATCTCGGACTGGTCGAGGAATCCCTCCGTTATGTCCAGGTGATCCGGCCCGGCGACCCGATCCCCAAGGAAGTTCTGACCGGCGAGGCGTCGTGGGAGGTTTCCGACGCACACCGGCGGATCGCCCAGGGCCGGCTGACCATGCAGATGGTCGCCTGGTTGTCGAAAGACGACGACGTGCCGGTCAATCCTGGCGAACTCATGCTGGTGCTGGAAGACCCGGAAACCCGGGAGCGCATCAACCAGGCCATGGATGAGGCCGCGGGCGAACTCGGCTACAGTGCCGGCGGCCGCCAACGTGTGGTCGGCGACATCGAGAAGATGGGCAACGAACTCGCCTACATCGAACTC
>JAJFFI010000285.1 GCA_021776755.1 Alphaproteobacteria bacterium
GTGCTCTCCGGATTGATGGCGCACCAGGCGCCGGCGGTGTTGAGGGCCTACCGCTCGGCGGGCCTCAAGGTCGACCGCGTACAGCGACTCGGCGACTGGTCAACGATCACCTGCCGGAAACCCTGAAGGACGAAAAAACGATGAGCCGCCGCAACTGGATCGCGCTGTTTGTGTTTCTGATCGTGACCTTCGCGGTCTCGGGGATCGCCGGAATGCTGACGACGCCGGAAATCGGCGGCTGGTATGCCGGGCTAAAAAAGCCCGCCTTCAATCCGCCGAACTGGGTGTTCGGGCCGGTCTGGACGGTGCTGTACCTGTTGATCGCGATTTCAGGCTGGCTTGCCTGGCGCGCAGGCGGCACCAGGACCACAATCTTCTGGGTGGTTCAACTGGCGCTGAATTTCCTGTGGTCGATCCTGTTCTTCGCGATGCACCGGCCGGACCTTGCCCTGATCGACATCGCCCTGCTGGTGGCGGCAATTGTCGCGTGCATCGCGGTGTTCAGGCGCTGCAGCCAGGCCGCGGCCTGGCTGCTTGCACCATACTTGCTGTGGACGTCGTTTGCCGCCGTCCTCAACTTCAGTATTTGGCAGTTGAACTAGATCCGCTCGTATCCTGCCAGCGGGTTGATCGAGGCCATCGCGGCCCGGCGCCGGTTCAGCTTCAGGACATCGCCCCGGGTCAGGCCGATATCCGTCAGCATGCGGTCTTCGAGCGCCAGCAGTTCGCGGGCGCCTTGCTCCCGGCGCTGCATGTCGGACAGCGAGCGGAGGGTGGCGTGGATCGAGTCGACCAGCCGGTCGATCACGGAAAACGGGGTCAGTCGAGCAATCGTCGTCATGGCGATCGCCTCCTTTCAAAACAGAAATGTTAAAAGCGGCCGGATCGGCCCGGGACGGACGTGTCATACGCATCGTCCCGGGCCGCGACCTGTGCGGTTCTTCAGTGCCGCCGGCCCAGGGGGAGAGGCCGGCTGGCGTGGCTCAGGTCATCCGGAAAGGACTTGCCTAGCGGCCGGTGTGCCCGTAGGTCGCCGTGCGGATCACCGAGTCGAACAGGCCAATGGCGTTGTCGCGATCGGTCGCACGATAGGTGACGAGCCGGTGCAGGGCGGAAAACATCCGCGAGACCATACCTTTGTGATGATAACTGTCACGCGGGCCATTGATCGACATCACCGGTGCCTCGGGCATCCGGGTGGCGACGTTGAAGGCGTTGGCGAGCGTGATCAAGCCCGGTCCTGAAACGCCGGCGGTGTTCAAATGCAGCATCTGGACCTCCATCCAAAAGGTGGTTCCCGGTCGGTATGACCGGCTCCGATGACTTGGAGATACGGTTTCCGGGTCCATGCGAGAAGCGGCGAATGTGCAGTGCAGCAATGCAGTGGCTGCATGGCGGCGTAACCGGATTTTCATCGTTGCCTCATACGCTTGTACCGCCCGGCGGCGCGGCCTAAGTTGCGGACATGACGATGCGGTTTGCAGTTCCCGACGACGTTCCGAAATCCGCTGGCGGCCATGCATCTGGCGCCGGAATCGCGGCTGGCAAGCTGTCACGGCTCAGGGAGGCCATGACGGCGGCTGGTATCGCCGGTTTCGTGATTCCGCGTTCGGACGCGCATCAGGGCGAATTTGTCGCGCCCCGTGATGAGCGTCTTGCCTGGCTGACGGGTTTTACCGGTTCGGCGGGGACCGCAATTGTGTTGGCGGAGAAGGCCGCGGTCTTCGTCGATGGGCGCTACACGCTGCAGGTTGCAGCCGAGGTCGACGGGTCGCTCTACGAGTTCCGCCACATCACAAATGAACCCGCGGATGCGTGGCTTGCCGAACATCTCGGCGAAGGCGCCGTGCTGGGCATCGATCCGTGGCTTCATTCGGTCGACCAGGCCAAACGCATTGCGGCGGCCTGCGATCGCGCTGGGGCATCGCTCGCCTTGCTCGACGACAATCCGCTGGACGCGGTCTGGGAAGACCAGCCCGGCCCCCCGATGGCGCCGGTGATGGTCCACGACGAAGTGCTTGCCGGAGAGACATCGTCGGCGAAACGTGGGCGGATTGCCGGCGACATGGCCGGCAAAGGTGAGGACTGCGTCTTCCTGTCGTTGCCCGATTCGATCAACTGGCTCCTGAACATCCGGGGCGGCGACATTCCGCATACGCCGGTCGCTCTCGGGTTCGCCCTGCTGCATCGGGACGGCGCCGTCGATTTCTTCATCGATCCGGACAAGGTCGACGCCACGGTGCGCGCGCATCTCGGCGACGAGGTCCGCATTGCACTTCCCGAGGCGCTCGGCGGCGCGCTCGACGACCTTGGCGCCAGGGCCGCGGCGGTGCGCCTTGAAACCGCAAGCGCGCCCGAGTGGGTGCGGGCCCGGCTTGAGACCGCCGGCGCCGAGATCCGGCCCGATGCCGATCCATGTCAGTTGCCGAAAGCCTGCAAGAACCCGGTCGAACTCGACGGGATTCGCGCCGCCCACGTGCGGGACGGTGCCTCGCTTACCAAATTCCTCGCCTGGCTCGCCGGCGCCGCGCCGGCAGGCGAGGTGACTGAACTCACGGCGTCCGACCGACTCCAGAAATTCCGGGAGGAACGCGAGGAACTCCGCGATCTCAGCTTCGCGACGATAGCAGGGGCCGGGCCCAACGGCGCGATCGTGCACTACCGGGTCACCCCGGCGACCGACCGCGCACTGGAGCCGGGCACGCTCTTTCTGGTGGATTCAGGGGGACAGTATGCCGACGGCACGACGGACGTGACCCGCACGGTTGCGATCGGCACGCCCGACGCCGAGATGCGCGACCGGTTCACGCGGGTGCTGAAAGGCCATATCGCACTTGCCCGCGCGCGCTTTCCGGAGGGCACCACAGGCTCGCAGCTCGACGTGCTCGCCCGCGCTCCGCTCTGGGAGGCGGGGCTCGATTACGATCACGGTACCGGCCACGGCGTTGGCGCTTATCTCGGCGTGCATGAAGGCCCGCAGCGGATCTCGAAGATCGCGAGTACGGTCGCGCTCAAGCCAGGGATGGTGATTTCAAACGAGCCGGGTTTCTACAAATCAGGCGCCTATGGCATCCGCATCGAGAACCTGGTTGCTGTCCGCCCGGCGGCACGTGGCGACGATACCGGGGCAAGCGGCCCAAGGATGCTGGAGTTCGAAACACTCACGCTCGCGCCAGTCGACCGCGCGCTGATCGACCCGTCGATGCTGTCGGCGGAGGAGCGCGCGTGGCTCGATGCCTATCACGCCGACGTTGGCGAAAAAATCGCGCCCCTGGTGGATGACGCGACCCGCGCCTGGCTTGAACAGGCAACGGCGCCGATCGGGCAATAGCGCTCGTACCCACCGCGCATTAGCGCGGACGCAATCGGGCGGCTCAGCCGTCCCGTGAACCCTTTTCGTCGTAGTCCCGCGGAACATTGGGGTCGGTTTCGGCGGCGTGCGCCTTTCCGGCTTTCTCGGCCTTCTTCAGCGTGCCGTCGTCTTTCTTGACCGCTTCCTTTGCGTCCTTGGCCTTGTCTTCAATGTCGGTCGTTTCGACGGTCTCGCGCGTGTGCTTGCGATATGCCTTGTCGCTTTCCTTGAACTGGTCGTGGTCCTTGCCGGACATCGTCTGTCTCCATCGGTTGGGTGTGGAAACATCGTGACGCGCGGACGGCAGACCGCGCACTTACACAGGTTGGACCGGCGTAGAACTCAGCCTGGAAAATTGTCAGGTTTTACCGGGTGCGCGATTTTTCGTTCACAAGGATTTCGAGCGCGGCGAGTTCCGACATGGTGTCGTGAATCGCGGTCCGGCATTCGGTGGCCAGCTTGGGCGTGATCTGGCCTTCACGCGCAAGGGCTATGCCGACATTGCGAAAAACTTCGCCCACATCGGAGGCGACCTCGCCCAGGCGCTCCGGCAGGTTGTCCGCCTCTGAGTCGTGCTCGCGCTTGACCTGCTGCAGATAGAGCCCGCGCGAGAGTGCCAATGCCTGGGTCACCGGCAACTCGCCGTTACTTGCTTCCAGATCCGCAACGACGTCGACCGGGATGAAGAACATGCTGTCCGGATCGTAATAGCTGGCAAGCGCGCTCTTCTGAACGCGCGTCTTTCGGGCGGCTTTCTCGAGACCGCCCGCCAGTTGCACGAGCTTCCGCGTCGCGTTTTTTAGCAATCCGTAGTCGTGATTTTCGAGCTGTCGCCCGGACATCAGCGTCTCCTGAAATCTTGGGTTCTGGTTGCGGCACTTGAATGACTGGAGACGCGGAAAAAGACCCGCGTTTTCCGGGTGACATGGAATATTATCAACTTTAATCCTGTGCGCGTCGGTGCGCACTAAAGTGGGTTAACCAACAGCTCACGCGGACCGGCCAAGAACAAACATATAAGACGCAGGTAGTGCAGAATTAGAGGTAGAAATAAGCGCTTTTGGGACGGGGCGTAAACAAACAGGGTGGAACAGGCTGGGGCACGAGTTCTGCAACTTATCTTGCAAATGCACATTTATTTGCCTGCATGAACTTCCGGTAGCGTCTGCACCGGATCGTCCCGGCGGTTGCTCAAAGCCGCAATGACCAGCGACCCTCTCAATGCCGATGTCCAGCCTGATCTGAAGCCGTTTGAGAAGGGGCATCCGCTGGCGCCCCTGTTCGGCGCGAAGACCCATATAAAGGCGCATACGATCATCGGGCCCGACCACGACGACGCGACCTGCACTGCGCTTGTCACCGGACTCGCCTTCACATTCACCAATCTTTCGGACGGCCGCAGGCACATACACGACCTCTTGGTGCCGGGAGATCTCGTCGGTCTGAGTGCGGCGGTCGTCGGGCGAGAGCCTCCGCTGATCGAGGCGGTGACGGATTGCGAGTTTGCGCAGCTGGACGTTCAGTTTCTGAAAAATGAACTTGGCAAACTCAACGGAGCGGCGGATAGCGCCCTGCATCTGCTCGCCGCCGACGTCGAGTCCTTGAGCGCGCGGAGCCTTCGCATGGTACGGGGCACGGCAATTCAGCGGCTGGCTGCGCTTCTGATCGATTTCAGCCGCCGGATACAAGGGCCGGATGCGGCGGAGACCACGCTCGGTACCGGGTTCTTCTTCCCGTTCACGCAAGAACAAGTGGCCGATCTGTTGGGACTGTCGGCGGTCCACGTCAACCGCACGTTTCGAAAGCTTCGCGAAGCCGGGCTGCTGATTGCCTATGAAGGTGCCGTCAGCCTGCCGCGCCCCGCAGCTCTGGCCGCACTGGCAAACCTCGAAACCTGACCGCGGGGGCGGGCGGCGTTCTACTCCCGCGCCCTCATCCGGCGCCTGAAGCGATCCACTTGCCGGCCACCTGGCGCAGGCAGTCGAGCGCGAGTGCCTGCAATTCTTCCTCCGCCGAATTGTCGGCATAGACCAGCCAGGCCGAGCGCTGCAGCTTCGGCGCGCCATCCACCAGGTGCAGACGTCCGCTGTCGAGATAGGTTTGGGCGTCGCGGAGGGTGACGTAGCCCGATCCCTCGGCATGCAGAATGTATTCGAGCGCCATCAGGCCCAACCCGACCGAAACCGCCGGCGTCGTGAAGTCGGGAAATACCTCGGCATGCGCGGTCCGGAAGACCGGCCCCCAGTCGACATAGACGTAGGATTCGTGAAACGCATCGTTGACTTTCCGCGGCTTGGCCGAGACCAGCACCAGGGGCTCTTCGAGAAAATTCTCGACGATGATCCCGGGCGACCGGCGCGGCTCGTACATCACGGCCAGATCGAGTACGCCGTCGGTAAGGAGCCGCTGCATGTTGCCCGAATAGTCCGCCTCGACGTGGACCGCCACATCCGGTGCCGCCTTGCGCATCGCCGTAATCCAGCCGGGCGCGAGCTTGGTCCAGAGGCTCATCTGCACGCCGAGACCGACGGTGCCGCGGAACCCCTCGGGCAATGCGATTTCCTGCCGGGCCCGTTCCCAGAGCCGTTGCATGTTGAGCGCATAGCGCTGGAGCTGGAGCCCGGCGGGCGTCAGCTGCGCGCCGGCCTGGCCGCGGCGGAAGAGCGGGCGCCCCACCCGTTCCTCGAGTGACTTTACCCGCGCGCTCACGGTCGACTGGGTCACGTGGAGGTTTTCGGCCGCGCGATTGAAATTGCCAGTGGAGGCGATCTCTAGAAAGGTCCGGATTTGCTCGAAGTTCATGGGTTGATCTCCTTGAAGCGCCAGAAATTCGATCTATCGGGAAAACCGATTGCCGGCCAGAAGAAAATTCGCTTTTCCGATTGCCCGCGACAGGTGATGCTTCATTTCGCGCCAACGAATATCGCTGTTTCCGGACAGTCAGCACCAATGGCGACGGAGGAATTGCCGTGGAGTCTGCCGATAGCACGACAGCTGAAAACCCGAGCGCCAGAGAGCAGCGCGGGGGCAGGAGGGGTGGACGGAACGCCCGGCGCGAACTGCGGGCGGCGCCCAAGCCACGCGCGGAACGACCCGTACAGCCCGGCATGCAAGGGGGGCGATATGCTCCGCTGACGCCCGCGGAAGTCGAAAAGATCAACGGCGCGGCCCTCGACGTGCTTGAGCAGATCGGCCTCGGCGACCCGATCCCGTCCTGTGTCGAATACATGCTCGCCGCGGGCTGCGAACGCTCGCCCGAGGGCCGTATTTTGATCCCGCGCGCGGTGGTCGAGGACACCGTAGCCAAGGCCTGGCGCCGCCAGAAGCTATGCGCCCGGGATCCGGAGCGCGATCTCCAGCCCTGGGACAAGAAGGTGCATTTTGGTACCGCGGGAGCGGCGGTGCATGTGGCCGATGCGGTGACCGGCGAATACCGGGAATCGAACCTGATCGACCTTTACGACATGGCGCGTCTGGTCGACCGGCTGACCAACATCCATTTCTTCCAGCGCCCGCTGACGGCCCGCGACATGGTCGATCCGCTGGATATGGATATCAACTCGCTCTACGCCTGCGCGGCCGGGACCAGCAAGCATATCGGGGTCAGCTTCACGACCCGCGAGAACACCAGCCAGGCGCTGGAGATGCTCTATATGATCGCCGGCGGCGAGGACAAATTCCGCGACCGGCCGTTCGCCAGCATGTCGAACTGTTTCGTAGTCCCGCCGCTGAAATTCGCCGAGGACGCCAGCGGCTGCCTCGAGGAAGGCGTGAAGGGCGGCATGCCGATCCTGCTGCTTGCTGCGGGCCAGGCGGGTGCCACGAGCCCCGCAGCGCTCGCGGGCGCGGTCGTCCAGCAGGTCACCGAAGTGCTCGGCGGACTGGTCTACGTGAATGCCATCGTGCCCGGCGCGCCGGCAATTTTCGGGACCTGGCCGTTCGTGTCCGACCTCCGCACCGGCGCCATGAGCGGCGGCAGCCCGGAGCAGGCGCTGCTGATGGCGGCCTGTGGCCAGATGGCGCATTTCTACGATCTGCCGGGCGGTGTCACCGCGGCGATGACGGACTCGAAAATCCCTGACGCCCAGGCCGGCTACGAGAAGGGCTACACAACCGCGCTCGTCGGCAACAGCGGCGCGAACCTGATCTATGAGGCCGCCGGGATGCACGCGAGCCTGCTCGGCACCTGCTTCGAGAGCTTCGTCATCGACAACGATATTCTCGGCGCCGCACTCCGCACGGTGCGCGGCATCGAGGTCACAGACGCGACCCTGTCCATCGACGCGATGCGCGAGGTCTGCATCGGGGGTCCGGGGCATTACCTCGGCCACGGCCAGACCATGGCGCTCATGGAAAGCGAATACGTCTATCCCGAGGTCGGCGACCGGACGAGCCCGAAGGAATGGATTGAGCAGGGCTCAACCGACATCGTGACCCGCGCCCGCAAGCGCACGAATGAAATTCTCGGCGCGCACTACCCGGCGCATATCCCGCCGGAGATTGACGCGGCGATCCGGGCGCGCTTCGACATCAAGATTCCGCCCGCCGAGATGAAACCCGGGAACGGGCGCTGGTAGGTCTCCATGGATGATGCGCGCGCTCCCGAAACTGGCATGACCGAGGCCGAGCGTGCGGCGATCAAAAAGGCCGCGCGTACGACGCCGCCGATGACGCTGATGGACACCGAGCCGCCGCTGGTGGACTTCGCGCGCATGCATCTCCGGCGCATCGCCAGGCTTCGGGCCGAGATCGCGCGGGCGGACGTCGCGGGCGTGGTGCTGATCGACCTGACCTATCAACGCTACGCCACTGGCATCCGCGACTTCGCACTCTTCCAGGCGCATTTTCCTTGCAGCTTTGTCTTCGTCCCGGCGACCGGACCGGTGGTCTATTCCGGCACGCCTTCGGGGCGCCGCATGGCCGACCGCCTCGCGGGTATCGACGAGACCATACCGGGACTGCCCGTGCATCCGTTCCTCGTTGGCGACGACACGTCCCGCCATGTCGGCGCATGGGCCGCGAAGCTCGCCGAACTTGCGCAACGCGAGAGCGGCACCCGGCCGCGGATCGCCTGCGACCCGGTGGCGCCGGAGCAGTGGCAGGCACTGACCGCAGCAGGACTTGAGGTGGTGCAGGCCGCTCCGCTCGTCGAGCACGCCCGCTCGATCAAGGGGCCGGACGAGATCATGGCCATGAACCACGCCATCGCCGTGGTCGAAGGCGCGATGGCCGAAATGCGCACAGCGCTCCGCCCCGGCATGACCGAAACCGAATTCTGGTCGATCCTGCACAAGGTCAACATCGCGAATGGCGGCGACTGGGCGGAATGCCGGCTTGTGTCTTCGGGCGACCGGGCCAACCCGTGGGAAACCGAGTGCAGCAACCGGGTCATCCGCGCCGGCGACCTCGTGGCGTTTGACACCGACCTTGTGGGCCCGAACGGCTTTTTCGTCGATATCTCACGCACCTACCACGCGGGCCCCGGTCGGCCGACGGATCACCAGCGCGATCTCTACAAGCATGCGGTCGAGGAAATCGCCCACAACATGGCGCTGATAAAGCCCGGCATGAGCTTCAAGGAAATCAGCGACAAGGCCTGGAAAATCCCCGACCGGTTCGTTGCCAACCGCTACGACATCCTCGCTCACGGCGTCGGCGTTGCAGATGAGTGGCCCGGCATCGCCTATCCGCAGGACTGGGACCGTGTCGGCTACGATGGCCATGTCGCCGAAGGCATGGTGCTTTGCCTTGAGAGCTGCATCGGCGAGGAGGGCGGCGCGGACCTGGTGAAGCTCGAGCAGATGGCGCTTCTGACCGACGAAGGTCTGATCCAGCTCTCCCGCTATCCCTACGAAGACACTCTGTTGAACTGAGACCACATGACTGAAGAAACCAATTCCGGCGGCGATATGTCCGGCCACGCGAAGGTCGCCATCATCGGCGGCGGCGCGATGGGCTGCGCGCTGCTTTACGCGCTGGCGCACGAGGGCTGGACCGACACGGTGCTGATCGAGAAGGCCGAGCTGACCTCCGGCTCGACTTGGCACGCGGCGGGGCTCTGTCCGAGCTTCATCGGCTCCTACAACCTCGCCAAGATCCACCACGCGTCCAACACGCTCTACCCGGCGCTCGAGGCCGAGACCGGGCAATACGTCAGCTGGCACGGCTGCGGCGGCATCCGTCTTGCCTATACCGAGGTCGAGGCGGACTGGTTCCGGCATGTCGCGGGGTTTGCGCCCAATATCGGCTTCGAGATGGAAATCATCGGGCC
>JAJFFI010000286.1 GCA_021776755.1 Alphaproteobacteria bacterium
TGAAAAAGCCGCCGCGCCAGCGTGATCGTTGCGTCAGCCAGATAGTAGGCCGGCAGTATCAGGGCCGCTGCCCAATAACCGCTGCCGGCCATGCCCAGCAACATGACCCCGAAAAGATATCCCGTCGGGATACTGCCGACATCGCCGAGAAACACCGTGGCCGGATGCCAGTTGAAAACAAGAAACCCGGCAAATGCGCCAGCCAGCACAACAGGAAATACCGCCAGCTGGTCAAATTGAAGTCCTGAAGCGGAAACAAAGACGAGAACCAGAGATATTCCAGTCCCGAGCGACACGCCCTCGACGCCCGCAATTCCATCGATCCCGTCCATGAAATTGAACAGATTGATGAACCAGATCAGCCCGATACCAGCGATCACCGCGTCGAGAACCGGAGGAAGCAGCCCCATGAAGACTGAATGAGGGGTGAGCGTCCATATGCAGATCGCGGCCGCGATGACTTGAGCTGCGAGCCGGGGCAGGGCGGGTAGCCCCTTCAAGTCGTCAAGCCAGGAAACCCCGGCGAGCAGCACCACGGCAGCCATCACCGGAAGCAGGGCAGTAAAACCGCCCGGCCAGCGCACCGCTTCAAACAGCAGACCGGCAACCGCAACCAGTGTGACCGCAATGCCGCCGCCGCGCGGCGTTGGTGTCGCGTGGCTGCTGCGTTCGTTCGGTTGATCCAGGATCGCCCGCCGGATCAGCACCGGCAGGAGCGCGCGGATGAGCAAGGCGCTCGCAAGCATTGCCAGCCCGAACGCGATCCCGCCCGCAACACTCATGTGCCCGGCTTCCCGGTTCGGGCCGGCAGCACTGCGCAGGTGATTGCCGCAACCAGCCAGAGTGCCGACAGCCACCACCACTGCCAGGCGCCGTAGCTCAGTGCGATGATGCTCGTAGCGCAAACGATCGCGGCCATGACGCCCGCGCGGCAGTTGCGGTCGTCGATGGTGTCCGCCACGGCCCGGCAGACGACCGTGAAAAACGCCGCGGCGAGCAGAGCGCCGATGGCGCCGAGCTCCAGCCATATCTGGATCGGAACGTTATGGGGATGCAGCGGCATCAGGTCGGCGTTGGCGCCTATGCCAGTACCGCCGGTGGCAAGATGGCGCGAGGCATCGAGGCCGAGGCCGAACACGGGATGGTTGGCGATCATTCCGGTAGCGTATTCCCATATCCGCATCCTGTGCCCGAACGAGTTCGACCCCGCGATTGCCTCCGACAGCGCCGGGATGGCAAGGGCGCCGGCCACGATCAACGGCGCGCAGAGGACGGTTGCGCCGAGCATCAGTCCAATCCATCGCCCACCCCGGCCCCCGAGCAGCCAAACCCCCACCATCGTCAAGGCCCCCATGGACAGACCCAATACGGAAGCCCCACTTTCGGTCTGCCAGACCAGTCCGCAGGTCGCAGCGAATGCGGCAGCCGCGGCAATGTATTGCCGGCGCAGAAACAGCACCATGAGGCACGGCCAGATCAGCAAGGCGAACACACTGCCGGTCCGGTTGAAGAGAATCGAGAACGCCTTCGGCGGGGCGCCCGTGGTGTCGCGAATTGCATAGGTGATCGCACCGCCCGATATCAGTTCGATGGCAAAGAAAATCCCGCCCACGATCATCCCGATGAGAAGGGCGCGCCGGACCATAATGCGTGCCTCCTCGCCGAGCGTACCGGCGACCGTAAATACGAGGAAGCCACCGGCAAACAACGCGATCAGCCTGACGCCGGTCCAGAGCGCCTCGGCCGGCGCCGGCGCCCAGGCGGCGCTTGCGGTCGCATAGAGAAAGAACACCCCGGCAAGCGCAATCAGCGGCCAGCTCCAGCGCAACGCCAGGCGCTCCCGCAGCCCGATGTGGATAGCTGCAAGCGCGGTCATTGCGATCAGCACCACACTGGCGGCAACCGCGGACACCACCGAGAGCGCGGGCAGCACCGCCGCCAGCCCGGCGAATACATGGGCAAGGCTAATGTCTTTCAGGATCGGCGTGAGCCGGTCACGGGCTGGTTCGGTCGTCATGGCGCATCCGCAATTTGGCGGACTTGTACACGGGCTGCTGCCCGGGTGCCAGCCGTGGGTCCTGGCGGGTTGGCGGATTCCTGTGTAATTACACGGAATACCTCGGCAGTTACACATCGCGCCGGGTTGCACGCAGGCCGCACGGCAATTGCAAACCCGGGCGGAGGAGGGGACACTGGCGCTGCAATGACAGGCGCTCCCCTTCCTTCTACACTCACGCTGGGAACCGTTCAGCTCGGCCTGCCGTACGGCAGCGTGGTCCGAACCGAGCCGCCGCAACAGGAAACCGCGAACCAGTTGCTCGACGCGGCCTGGAACGGAGGTATCTTCAGTTTTGACACCGCAGCGGCCTATGGCGAGGCTGAGGCGTGGCTCGGGGCGTGGGTTCAGGCGCGCGGACATCAGCCCTTCGTCACCACCAAGCTCGCCAAATCCGCGCCGGCCGATGGCGAAGCGTTGCACGACGCTGTGCGCCGGCAAGCGGCCGTGCTCGGATCCGGCCCTCTCGACGCCTTGCTGGTGCATGATCTCGTGCAGTTGACCCCGGAACTCGCGCGCGATTTGCGTAG
>JAJFFI010000287.1 GCA_021776755.1 Alphaproteobacteria bacterium
TCGACCAAGGCATCACCGTGATCCGCGGGACAGGTTCCGATGGCTGACACCCCCGCGCTTTCGCTCGCCTTTCTCGCCCGCAATCCCGAGTCCGCCGGAGCGGTTCTCAATGACCTGCCGCCTTCGGATGCGAGCGCCTTCTTCGCCGGCGTGCCGCCCCGGTTGATCGGGCCGGTGCTGGCGCGGATGGCGCCGTGGCCCGCCGCCCGGTGTCTGGCGGAACTCGCACCGGATCTCGCCGCAGCTGCACTCCGCGAGGCGCCGTTCCAGGACGCTGCCGCCATTCTGCGGCTGCTCGACGAGACGGCGCGTGGCCCAGTGGTGGAAGGATTTCCCAGGCGGCTTGCCGCCGACTTCCGGCGCTCGCTCGACTATCCCGAGGGGACGGTCGGAGCCTGGGTCGACCCGGGTGTGCCGGTGCTCGCGCCGGACGCCATGGTGGGGGATGCCAGAAAGGCGGCGCGGAAGGCCCGCACGCTCATCGATGTGCTGTTTCTCGTCGATGACAAGCGCCGCCTCGCGGGGGTCGTGCGGACCTCGGCGCTGCTTCGGCTCGATGACACCGCGGCGCTGGCAACCGCGGCCGATCAACCGCCCTTGCCTTTGCTGGCCCGCATGCGGATCGCGTCGGCGCTCGAAGTTGCCGACTGGGAAGACTATTCAGCGCTTCCGGTGGTAACCCGGCGCGATCAGGTTATCGGCGCGGTCACTCGCGCCGTACTGGGAGAGGCGGCCCGCAAGGGGGCAGCGGCCGTATCCGGCCAGGCGGCCGGCGCCGACCTGTCGAGCCATCTCTTCGCAAGCTATGGGGCGACTATTCTCGAGGTGCTCAGCCTTACCGCGCCCGCGCGTCCGCTTGCCCAGGACAAGGCGCGCCGGAAAGTCCGCGCAACGAAAACACCGGGAAAGGTCACGCCATGACTGGATCGTCCGCGGCAGGCAACGCCGAGACCGTCGACCGCGAACTGACCCGCCGGTTCCTGCTGGATCACCCCTGGGAAGCGGCCCGCGCAATCGAGCAAATGAATATCTCTGCCGCCGGGGCGGCGCTTGCTGCGCAGACCGCGCCGGCGCTCGCCCCGGTGTTCGGCTTCATGGTGCCGGGAACGGCCGCCGCGGTTCTATCCGAACTACCCGAGGAACTCGCCGGCGAGATACTTGCCGATCTGCCGCCGGGCCAGTCCGTACGGATCCTCGCGCAGCTCTCGGACGGCGATCTCGAGGCCCGCTTCGAGAGCCTCGATCCCGCGATCGCGCGCGAACTGCGGGAGTTGATGTCCTATCCGCCTGACAGCGCCGGGCGCCTGATGGATGCGCGGATCACGCCCTACCGGGGCACGATGACCGCCGGCGAGGCGCTCGACGTGCTGCGGGCCAAGCGGATGAAGACCGCGCGCAGCCTCTACCTCATCGACGACGACAACGTCCTGACCGGCCGGGTCCTGTTGCAGGATCTCGCGACTGCCGATCCGGACACACTGCTTTCGGATCTGGAGCAGCCCGTGCTTGCGACAACGACCGCGATCAGCACCCAGCAGGAAGTGTCCGAACTGCTCGACCGGCACCGCATGGTCGATCTCCCGGTCATCGATCTCGACGGTCAGCTCCTCGGGGTCGTGGCGCACGCCAGCCTGATGCAGGCGGTACAGGAAGACGCAACCGTCGATATCCAGACCATGGTGGGTGCGAGCAAGGACGAGCGCGCGCTGTCGAGCGCGATGTTCGCCGTGAAAAAGCGCATGCCCTGGCTGCAGATCAACCTGCTGACAGCCTTTGCCGCGGCCGCCGTCGTGGGCCTGTTCGAAAGCACGATCGCGAAATACACCGCACTCGCCGTGCTGCTGCCGGTGGTCGCGGGTCAGTCCGGCAATGCCGGCGCCCAGGCGCTGGCCGTGACCATGCGCGGCCTGGCACTTCGCGAGATCACGGTCCGCCAGTGGTTCGCGGTGACCCGCAAGGAGGTTCAGGTCGGGCTCGTCAACGGCCTCGGCATCGCGGTGTCCTGCGGCATCGGCGTCTATTTCTGGAGCGGGTCGCTCGGCCTCGTGCTGGTGATTGCGGTCTCGATGGTGCTGGCGATGGTGGCGGCGGGTTTTGCCGGCGCGGTCGTGCCGATCATGCTGCGCCGCCTCGGGCAGGACCCGGCAACTTCGTCGTCGATCATCCTGACGACGGTCACCGACATCGCGGGCTTCTTCTCGTTCCTCGGGATCGCAACGCTGCTGTCGAGCATACTTTAACTAACTCCAACTGGACGTCAGGACGGGCTGCGAACGTCTCCTGACACCGAAACCGGGCCGCTAGTCCGCCGGCCGCCATTTTTGGATGCGATTGTTGAGGAAGTCCGCCACGAACACATCGCCGTTCTCGCCGACCGTAACGGCGACCGGATGCCGGAACTGGCCGGCTTTGCTGCCGGTTTCACCGAAGGCTGTCAGGAAGGTACCGTCCGGCGCGAACTTCTGAATCCGATCATTGTAAAAATCGGCAACGAAGATGTTCCCCTTTGGCCCGATGGCGATACTCGTGGCTACCGCAAACCATCCGTCGAAAGGCCCCGAGATATTCACGGCAAGCGGCCCTCCCCATTTGTGAGAGAAACGGCCGTCGGATGTGAACGCCTGAATTCGGTCTGCGTATCCGTCTGCAACGAAGACCGTGCCGTTGCGAGTGATCGCGACGTCGGTCGGGTAATTGAACCGGCCCGGCCCCACACCGGTTTTGCCGGTTGTACCCAACTGCAGAATAAAACTGCCATCGGGGCGCAGAAACTGAACCCTGTGATTGTAGAAATCTGCGATCGCCAGGTTGCCGTCCCGGGTCACGGCGACACCCCCGGGTGCGTTGAATTGTCCCGGGCCCGAGCCTGTCTCGCCAATGATACGGTTGGGTGTTCCGTCGAGTGCAAATATCTGGACACGGTCATTGAAGTATTCGGCCACATAGAGCTCGCCGTCATGAACCGCGAGGTTCATTGGCCGTCCGAGTTCACCCGGTTGCTTGCCGGTTTTCCCGAACGCCCGCCTGAAATTCCCGTCGAGATCGAAAACCTGAATGCGGCCGTTACGCGCGTCGGCGACGAAGAGTTCTCCGTTCGCGACAGCCAGACCGGTTGGATCGTTGAATTGGCCGGGAGACGATCCTTTTTCGCCCCATGCCGCGACGAATCGATAGGCGGGCTCCTTTTGCGAAGGCACGAAAGCGAGCCAACCGGCGAGCATAAACACGGCCGCGGCGGCGGTAATGCCTGCCACGATCTTGACCATGCGGCGCCGCCTCAGCGGGGCCACTAGAAATTCACCCGGAACCCGGCCCGCAAGGTGAAATCGTCCTCGATCGCCGTGCCATTCGAGTGCTGAATGGCGGGTAACTGGGCTATGAATTCCAGAATCCAGCGTTTGGTCACGTACTGAAGGCCGGGGGAAATGAACACCGACGTGCCACCGGAATTCACGTCGGCAACCCCGTCGATCCGGTTTCTTGCGCGATGACGGACGTTGGTTTCGACGACGCCGTAAAGAAATCCCGGAACGCCCGTTCCCAGGTCAGGGGGCCAAAGGCGGTATTGCAGTGAGGCATCGAACCGAAACTCGTTGCCGAACCGGAAACCGTCGGCTCCCGTATTTACCTTGTAGCTGACCTGGGCGTCGATCTGGAACTCGAGCGACTGGTATGTCGCGATTAATCCGCCGAAGGGATCCCAGGAGCCGGAACCCAACTGCAGCGGGGCGGGCAGGCGTCCAAGACGGTCGCGGTCGTTGTTGTCGCCGGTTGGCGCCTCAATGCCGACAAATGGCGCGACGCGGAAATTGCTGCCACGCCTGTCCCGCCGGAAGACGGTGTATCGGCCAAACAGCCGGGCATCGCCGATCCCCCGCGTATGTCTGGCGACGCGTTGTCCCGGGCCACGGTCCAGCCGTAGCCGTTTGTCGAGATAGGGCAGGACGCCGAACACGGCCAGGTCGCTGTTGGCGCCGTAGCCGAGAACCGAAACAGCTCCAAAAACCTGGAGGTCGCGGTCATCCGGGCCTTCGTCTTTGCCGGCGTTTCGGTAAAACAGCTGTTCGCGAAAGATGAACTCGCCTTTGGCGACAGGAAGTGCGGTGTTGAATGTCTGGGGTGCCGCGTAAACGTCCGTGTTCCCGCAAGTCGCTATCCCGAGGATGGCTACGCAGACCGCGCGCGAAGTTGGCCGCCCGGCACCCGCTCGTGGGATCACTTGCCGGTGTCCCCTGCGGGCAATTTCGTGAACCCGCGAAGGGTAAAGCCGGCGTCTTGTACCGCCTGCCGCGCCGCCGTTTCGTCGAGTGCGGCACCATCGTTCATGATGACTATTACCGCCCCGTCTTTGATGCTCGTCTCGACGCGCTCGACACCGTCGATCTCGCTCAGCTTCTTTTCAACGCCATACGCACAGAACGGACAGGCCAGTCCATCGACCCCCAGGCGGTAACCTTGCCCCATGGCAAATGCCGGGGCGAGAGCCCCGATCACGATCATCAAGGACAACGCGGCACGAAGGATATGGTTCACGCAGACCTCTCGCACGTCTCTTTGCCGGAATTCCGGGAACCCTGGCGCAACGGGTTGTCTTCGTCTTCCATAGTTTCCAGGATCGGACAGCAATCAACCGGGCCTTCGCCCGGACAGGCAGAAATCAAGCCTTCAAGCGTACTTTCGATCGACTGAAGGCGGCTGTTCTTGTCGCGCACATCGTCGAGTGGCCGGGACGCCTTGGGGCGCACAAGTTCCAGGTCGGCGCGGGGGTCGGCGCGCAACGCCAGCAGTTCTCGAGCCTGCTGGAGCGAGAATCCGAGACCCTGGGCCTGCCGGATGAAACGGATGCGGGCGACGGTTGCCTGGGGATATGTTCTAAAACCGGTACCCGAAGGTTTCCGCGGCTGGTCGATCAATCCCTTCCGTTCGTAGAAACGGATCGTTTCCACACCGACGCCTGCCTCTTGCGCGACTTTACCAATGGTCATGCCTTGCATGATTGCCTCCTCGGGGAGACTCTACGCCCCGTACCATGGTACGGAGTCAAGCGTATGATCGAAAATTGATCCGCAATTGCGCCGGTAGGGACCGTCTTAGCGGCGGGTGGGTTCGCGGGCTTCGGCCTTGAGGGCGACGGATTTTTTCCGTTCGGCGGCGATGTTGAGGTAGTTGCCGAAGAAGATAAGCCCGGCGCCGGAAAGCACCCAGACGTCGATGGCTTCGGCGTAAACCAGAAATCCCACCAGGGCCGAAAGCGGCATCCGCACGAAATCCATCGGCACGACGACATTGGCGTCGGCATGCTGGAGTGCGCGCGCGAGGCAGAAGTGCGCGCCGAGGCCCGAAAGCCCGACCATCACGATCCAGAGCGAACTCGCGGGCTCCGGCCAGGTCCAGTCCCAGAGGCTCGCCACCAGTCCGAGCGGCAACTGGACCAGCGACATGTAGAACAGGATTGTCAGGGGGGAGTCGGTCTTGACCAGCTGCTTGGTCAACACATAGGTCGTGAGCGCATAGCCAACGGCGGCGGCGAGCACCGCGAACTGCGCCGGAACAATTTCGCTGAAGCCGGGCCGCAGGATCACGACGATGCCGAGGAAGCCCAGCACCACAGCCAGCATGCGCACCCGCGTGATCGCCTCGCCCAGCAACAGGGCCGCGAGCAACAGCGTCCAGATCGGCAGCGTGAACTCGATCGCGAACACCTCGGCGAGCGTGATGTGCGCAATGCCATAGAACCACCCGAACTGGGCCGCGAAATGCACGAGGTTGCGGCCGATCTGCACGACTGGCTGCCTGGTCTTTGCCCGGTGCCAGCCATAGATCTGCAGCAGCGCCATCGCGACGATGAGGCCGACAAGGCTCCGCCAGAACAGGATCTGGAAGGTGTTGAGCCCTGCCAGCGAGAGCTCGCGCCCCGAGACCGCCATCAGCATGAACGAGCTGAGCGCGCCGACCATCCAGATCGCCGCGATCACGATGGGCGGGAACCGGGTCATGGTTCCGCCGCTGCCGGAGCGCCATTATCCGCATGCGCCTGGATTACTGTGAGGAACGTGTCGCCATAGCGTTTCAGTTTCGCCGCACCCACCCCGTGGACGTCGGACAGTTCGTCGAGCGTCGCCGGCCGGCGCATCGCCATATCGATCAGCGAGCGGTCATGGAACACAACATAGGCCGGCACGCCGGCCTCGGCGGCAAGCGCGCGCCGGGTGTCCTTCAGATGGTCGAGCAGAGCGGCGTCCTCAGGCCGATCAAGCTGCACCGCCGCGGCGCTGCTCCGCCGCGATTTATCGCGACCGGCCGCGCGCGGGTCGAGGTGCAGGCGCACTTCTTCTT
>JAJFFI010000288.1 GCA_021776755.1 Alphaproteobacteria bacterium
CCGGGATTTCGACTTGTCCTCGCCGGTCTCCTCGCCGAGCCAGCCGTAGTCGGGCCGCGCCTTGCGGAGCTCGCGCTTGAGGACTTCCTCCGCCTTGAGATCAGCGGCTGACACGAAATCCGCCGGCCCCTTGCGCGAGACCTGCAGCTGCTCGACCTCGCCAAAGTCGCGGATCAGGCCCCGCGACGCCTTCCGGGCAGCGGCTTCCATGACATTGATGATCGCCGGTTTCACGGCCATGTGTTGCGTCCTGAAATTATGGTGTTATCCCCGCGAAGGCGGAGGCCCAGAAACGGCCAGCCGCTGGCTTCCAATAACAGGCGGCGGGAACCAGCGCCGCGCGTCAGTCCTTGGCGCGCTCCATGTAGGTGCCGTCGGCGGTGTTGACCACGACCCGCGTACCGGCCTCGATGTGCGGCGGGACCATGATTTTTTCGCCATTTTCCAGCATGCCGGGCTTGTAGGACGAGCTCGCCGTCTGGCCCTTTACGACCGGGTCGGCCTCGGTCACTTCCATCACCACGGTGTCGGGCAGCTGCACGCCGATGGCCGAACCCTCGTGGCTCTCGATCTGCACAACCATGCCGTCCTGAAGAAAGACCGCCGGCGCGCCGATCAGGTCGCGGTTAAGCGTCACCTGCTCGTAACTTTCCTGGTCCATGAAGGTGAAATCGTCGCCATCGGCAAAAAGATACTGGTTTTCTTTCTGGTCGAGGCGCACGCGCTCCACCGTTTCCGAAGACCGGAACCGTTCGTTCAGCTTGGTCCCGTCGCGCGCTTCGCGGAGCTCGACCTGCAGATAGGCACCGCCCTTGCCGGGCTGGGTGTGCTGAATCTTGACCGCGCGCCAGAGCCGGCCCTGATGCTCGATGACCATCCCGGGACGGATGGCATTGCCGTTGATTTTCATGGTGTATGTCCGGAGTGTCCGAAAGGTCCGATACGCCCGGAAACCGCGCGAATGGCGCGCCCGGGCGAGCGGCGCGGACCCTAACAGGCACCTCTCGCGGGTGCAACATCGCGCCCAATTCGCTTTGACAGCAAACCGGATGTGGCTCCATACTTTCCGCAATCTGACGAATGGAGACGGTCATGGCAGACACAGCAGTTCGCGAGCAAGGCGGCGTCGTCAACCTCACGCACCTGCCCTACGAGATCGACGACGGTTTCGGCTGGCGCGCGCGCATCGGGCTGGTAGTGCTGGCGACCGATCACACGATCGAGTCCGAGTGGAAGAAGCTCCTCGATATCGACGGCGTGCAGATCTATCACTCGCGCATCGAGAACTCGAACGACATCACGCCGGCCTCGCTGAAGGCGATGGAGAAGCACATCACCGCCGAGGCCGCGAAGATCAAGGCCGCCCTGCCGCTCAACGCCATCGCCTATGGCTGCACGTCGGCCTCGATGGTGATCGGCGAGGAAAACGTCGGCGCCCTCCTGAACAAGGCGCATCCGGACGCCAACTGGACCACCCCGATCACGGCGGCGCGCGTGGGCCTGCAAACGATGGGGGTCAAGCGCATCGCGCTGCTCACGCCCTACATCCAGGAAATCAACGAAATGCTGAAGAGCTACATCGAGGCCCGCGGCATCGAGGTTCCGGTGATGGGCTCGTTCAACGAGGGCAGCGACGACAAGGCCGCCCGTATCACGCTGGATGCGGTCGAGGACGCGGCAGTGAAGCTCGGCAGCTACGACCAGGTCGACGGCGTCTTCGTCTCCTGCACCTCCATCCGCCTCGCCGAACGGGTCGAAGCCATCGAGGCGAAACTCGGCAAGCCCGTGACATCCTCAAACCACGCCATCGCCTGGCACGCACTCCGCCAGGCCGGCATCGACGACAAGCTCGAGGGCAAGGGCCGGTTGTTCACGATGTAGCGGATAGCTGGTCACCAAAATCAAAATTCCCTCTCCCCCAACGAGGGAGAGGGTTTTTCACTAATGACTACTGAAACCGCCCCAGCTCCATCGCTTTCGTGTCCCGGTTCGGGGTGCGGCCTTCCATCATGTCGGTGACGATACGGCTGCAGCCGGCGGCCATGGTCCAGCCCATGTGACCCTGGCCTGCGTTGAGCCACAGGTTCTCGATCCCTGACGCTCCCAGCACCGGCGGGCCGTCGGGCGTCATCGGGCGGAGACAGGCGCGGAACTCGACCGCGTCGTGGTCGATACTGTCGGGAAAGAGCTCGCGCGCCACCTTCAGCATGTTGGCGCAGTCTTTTTCGGTCGAGCGCGTATCGTAGCCCGCGAAATGCGCCGTCGCGGTCATCCGCAGCCGGTCGCCCATCGGCGCATAGGCAATCAGCATTCCTTCGTCGACACCGCCGACCTTCGGTGCCTTTTCGGCATCGATGATCGGGAACGTCACCGAGTAGCCCTTCACCGGATAAACCGGCAGCTTGAGCCCCGCCGTCTTGGCGAGCGGGGCCGCATAGGCGCCCAGCGCCAGCACGTAGCGGTCGCCGGTGATGGCACCCTTGTCGGTCTCGACGGCCGCAATACCGGCCCCGTTCATCACCATCCGCGTCGCCGTTGTGCCGAACGCGAATTCGACGCCCATCTCACGGCAGTGATCCACCAACGCGCGGGTGAAGACATGACAGTCTCCGGTCTCGTCGCTGGTCGCATGGACGGCGCCAGCCAACTCGCCCTCAATGGTGGCGAGCGCGGGCTCGACGGCGACTGTCTCGGCGGCGTCGAGGAAATCGAAGTGCTGGCCGTTATCCGCCAGCAGCTGCATGTTCCTCCGGCCCTGCTCGAAATGCGCGGGGTCGCGATAGAAGAACAGCAGCCCGCCGCTCTCACGGTGAAACTCGATCCCGGTCTGGTCGACGATCTCGTTGAGTTTTTCCTGGCTGTAGCGGCAGAGGTCGTGCTTCACCAAAGTGTTGGCGTGGGCCCGCCCGGCCTTGCACTCACGGAGGAACTTCAGCCCCCAGCTATAGAAGTCCGGATCCAGCGACAGCGAGAATCGGAATGCGGTGTCGTTCCGCCAAAGCGACTGCAACAGGATCTGCGGCACCCGGGGCGAGGCCCAGGCAAAAGAATGTCCGGGCGCGATCATCCCGGCGTTGTTGTAGCTCGATTCGCCCGCCGGATGATCGAGCCGTTCGATCACCGTCACATCGTGCCCGTCCCGGGCCAGATACCAGGCGGTGGTCACGCCGACGACCCCGCCTCCGATCACGACCGTTTTCACCTGCCGCGCCCTCCTGTTTTCAGATGTAAATGCTAGCCCAGCAGGTCTCGCATTGAAACCGTCTCCCATCGGGCCTAGAACCGCGCATCTGGCAGAGAGGGGCATGGCGTGGCGGCACGTATCTGGGGGCGGCTCCTGACGCCCGCCTACAACTGGCACTGGATCGAGAAGCCGGGCGACAGCCAAGGCGGTACCGCCGGGCTCGCACGCTCGGCGCAGCTCTATGCCATCGGCGGCCACACGACGACGCTGCTTCGCCACCACGGCATCCGCAGCATCGTGAACCTCCGCGGAGAGAACCCCGGCAAGCCCTGGCACGACAATCTGAAGGCAACGGCCGCCGACCTCGGAATCGCGATGAACAGCATCGCGCTCTCGTCGCGCCGGCTGCCCGATAAGGCGGCGCTCCTCAGACTCCTCGATCTTCTGTCGTCCAGCGAGCGCCCGACGTTGATGCTCTGCTCGGGCGGTGCCGACCGCACCAGCTTCGCCGCCGCGCTTGCCGTGCTCGACGCCCGCGGCATCGAGGCGCTCCCAACCGCACGCCGCCACCTGCGTCCATTCCCGTATTTCCACATTCCGAAGAAACACCAGCGCTGGATCCGCGTCTTCTTCGACTGGTTCGAAGACACCCGCAACGAACGGCCCCTCCGCCAATGGCTGGAAGAAAGCTATAGCCGAGATGCCTTCGCAACCTGGATGCGGAACAAGGGAATGCAGGGATACTGGCGGGAGTGAAGTTGCGAACCGTCAGCCATCAGGCTTCAGCTGTTGACCGCCCTTCAAAGAACCCTCTCCCCGAATGAGGGAGAGGGCAGGGTGAGGAGGTGGCCGGCGTCCGCCGGCCGAAGAATCGCTGGTCGCAACCAAACCCTCTGCGGCGCGCAGACGCGCGCGACCGCCTCACCCGGCTCGCTGCGCTCGCCACCCTCTCCCTCATTCGGGGAGAGGGTTCTTGCTAAAGGCTTTTGCCTGACCGCTAACCGCCACATCATCGAACACCGCGTTGAACGCCGCCACCGCCGCGCCCGGGCCGTCGGGATAATTCCATACGCCCGCCACCACGGCGACGAAGTCGGCACCCGCCTCAACGACCGGGCGGCAGTTGTCGACCGTGATCCCGCCGATCGCGACGCAGGGCACCACCGTCATCGCCTGCCAGATGCGCAAGGTTTCGAGATCGGCCCTCGCCTTCGGGTCCTTGGTTGCGGTCGGGAAAAACGCGCCAAACGCGACATAGTCCGCGCCCGCGTCAGAGGCGGCCATCGCCAGATGCCGTGAGTTGTGACAGGTGACCCCGACAATGGCATCCGCCCCCATCATCGCACGGGCGTCGCGGTAGCTTGCATCGTCCTGCCCCACATGCACGCCATCGGCCCCGGCCTTCGCGGCAAGGTCGGGCCGGTCGTTGACGATCAGCGCGACGTCCCGGGCGTGACACGCCGGCATCAGGGCTTCGGCCGCGCGCAGCACCGCGTCGTCGCCAGCCGCCTTCAAACGAAGCTGCACCGACGCCACATCGCCGCCGTCGAGCGCGCGGGCGAGATCGTCGGCAAATACCGGCACGTCAATCGCCGGCGGCGTGATCAGGTAGAGCCGGGTGCGGGGTCGGGTGTCAGCCATCAAACTGCCCCTGCGGCAAACACATCCTTCGAGGCTCCCGTTGGTCGC
>JAJFFI010000289.1 GCA_021776755.1 Alphaproteobacteria bacterium
CCAGGTCAACTTCTCGACCGAGGGCGCGGTAGCGGTGAAGGGCGAGTCCGCGCTTACCGTCGAGCTCCGGCCGGGCAAGACCCACAACGCCAAACTGATGCTGACCGGGCGGAGCGTCGGTGTCGGCAAGATCGTGATGACGATGGAGGGGCCGAAGAATTTCAAGATCACCCGGTCCTGGGACATCACGATCCGACCCGCGCAGACGACCCAGTCGCGGCAAATCTCGAAACGGCTCGAACCCGGTGAAAGCGTGACCATGGCGGCCAATCTGCTCGACGGTTACCTGCCGGGCACGACGTCGACGCTGGCGAGTTTCTCGCGGGCGCCGTCGCTGAACCTGCCTGGGTTGCTGAAGGCGCTGGACCGATATCCCTATGGCTGCGCCGAACAGACGACGAGCCGCGCGCTGCCGCTGCTCTATGTCAACGACGTCGCCCAGGCCATCGGCCTCGGCAAGGACGACGGGGAAATCCGCGGCCGGGTCCAAAAGGCGATCCGCCGGGTGATCTCGATGCAGTCCTCGGACGGCGGCTTCGGGCTGTGGCGGTCAAGCGACAGCCGGGATGCCTGGCTCTCGGCCTACGTCATGGACTTCCTGCTGCAGGCGGACGGGCGCGACTATTTCGTGCCGCGGTTTGCGATCGAACGCGGCGTCGTGTTCCTCGAGGACCAGATCCGGGGCAGCGATTTCGAGCCTGCCGAGATACCGG
Source organism: Alphaproteobacteria bacterium (assembly GCA_021776755.1). GTDB lineage: Bacteria > Pseudomonadota > Alphaproteobacteria > JAJFFI01 > JAJFFI01 > JAJFFI01. Next base: position 714 of record JAJFFI010000289.1, read on the forward strand.
CGATCGCGTATGCGATGTACATCCTCGCACGGGAGAAGAAGGTCTCGATCGGCGCACTGCGCTATTTCCACGACGTCTTCCTCGATCGGGTGCAAACCCCGCTGGCTCTGGCCCAGATCGGGGCCGCGCTGACGATTGCGGGCGATGCCGAGCGCGGAGCTTCGGCATTTGCCAAGGCAACGAAGTCGATGGAACGCGACGGCAGCTTTGCCGATTACGGCACGTCGCTGCGGGATCTGTCGGCAACGGTCTTCCTGGCGTCGGCAACCAAACAGCCGGCCAAGGATCTGCCCGAACTGATCGAGCAGCTCGTCAACATGCACCGCGACAAGCGCTACACCAGCACCCAGGAGAAAGCCTGGCTGCTGCTGGCGGCCCACTCGCTAATCGGGAGTGGCGGCCCGATGTCGATCGCGGTCGACGGCAAGGCGTTCAAGGACGTCGCCAAGCCCTACTACATGGCACCCGATGAAGCGGTGCTGAAGACGGGCATCACGGTCAAGAACACCGGCGACAGCCGCATCTGGCACTCCATGACCGTGAGCGGCATTCCGACGGAAAACCTTCCGCCGGAGGCCAACGGCTTCGTCATCGAGCGCGCGTTCTATACGCTCGAAGGCAAGCAGGTCGATCTCGCCAACGTGCCGCAAAACGAAACGATGGTGGTGGTCATCAACGGCGAGGCCACGACCGGCATGACGCATCAGGCGCTGATCGTAGATCTGCTGCCGGCGGGGTTCGAGATCGAGAACACGCGGCTCACCCACAACCGCGAGCAGAGCGATCTCGGCTTCCTGCCCAAGCTGACGCAGCTGAAGCATATGGAGCTCCGTGACGACCGCTTCGTGGCCCAGGTTGACCTGACCCGGAAGAACAACAGTTTCACGGTCGCCTATCTGGTGCGCGCCGTGACGCCGGGCAGCTATGCGATGCCGGCCGCCTTCATCGAGGACATGTACCAGCCCAAGTATTTCGCGCGGCAAGCGATGGGCCGGACCTCGGTTACGGCACCGGTGAACTAGGGCACCGATGATCGCCTGGCGGCACATGTCGCAATCCGTGGCCGGTTGGCTTTGCGGCCGGTCCCGGTCCGCGCGCGCGGTGCGCGTGGCCGGTGCCGCGCTGGCCTTGTTGCTGGTGGCGGACCGGGTGCTGCCACCCAATATGGCCCGGTTCACCGACCGCTCGGTGATGGTGATGGACCGGGAGGGTGGGCTGCTCCGCGGCTTCACTGCTGGCGACGGCGCATGGCGGCTGGCGGCCGGGCCGGCGGATGTCGACCCGCGCTATCTGCGGATGCTGCTGGCCTACGAGGACAAACGGTTCCGCAGCCATCCCGGTGTCGATCCGTTCGCGGTGATGCGGGCAGCAGGCCAGATGCTGGGTGCGGGTGAGGTGGTCTCGGGCGCCTCGACGCTGACCATGCAGGCAGCCCGATTGCTGGAACCGCGTTCGCGCACGCTGCCGGCTAAGCTCATCGAAATGCTCCGTGCGGGCCAACTCGAGCTCCGCCACAGCAAGGACGATGTGCTGGCGATCTACCTGACGCTCGCGCCCTATGGCGGCAACCTCGAAGGCGTGCGGGCGGCAAGCCATGCCTATTTCGGCAAACCGCCGGCGCGGCTCACAACCGGCGAGGCGGCGCTGCTGGTGGCGCTGCCACAGTCACCGACGCGGCTCCGTCCCGACCGGCACCCGGAAAGGGCACGGACGGCGCGCGACAAGGTGCTCGACCGGATGCTCGTGGCGGGCGTGCTGACCGAAAAAGAAGTGCGTGAAGGCAAGCAGGAACCCGTTCCGGCCGCGCGCCGCGACTTGCCGTTCAGCGCGCCGCATCTGGCCCGGCGGCTTGCGGCAGCGGGGCGGAAAGCCGGCGCCACCGAACACCGCACGACAATCGACCCGCGCCTGCAAACCACACTCGAACGCCTGCTCGCCACCGAACTGCGCGGCTTCGACCGGGGTGCTACCGCCGCCGTCCTCGTCGTCGAGAACAAGACCCGGGCAGTGCGCGCCTATGTCGGCTCAGGCGAATTCTTCGATGCCCGGCGGCTCGGCCAGGTCGACATGGTGGCCGCCGTACGCTCGCCTGGCTCGGCGCTGAAGCCGTTTATCTATGGGATGGCGTTCGATGCGCGGCTGATCCACCCGGCGACCCTGATTAACGACGCGCCGCAGCGGTTCGGCGACTACCGGCCCGAGAACTTCATGATGGCCTATCACGGCGAGGTCACCATAACCGAAGCGATGCAGCAGTCGTTGAACGTGCCGGCGGTCGCGGTACTGGAAAAACTCGGGCCCGCCCGCTTCACGGCGCACATGGAAGCCGCCGGCATGGAAATGCGGTTCGGCAGCTTCGACGGGCGGCCGGGCCTGCCAGTCGCGCTCGGGGGTGTCGGCGTGACGCTTGAAGAACTGGTCACGCTCTATGCCGGGCTCGCCGGCGACGGCATCTCGCGGCCCCTGCATATGACCCGCCGCACGCTCACCGGCCCGCAACCTGTCGGCATCCGGATCGTGAGCCCGGCGGCCGCCTGGCAGCTGACCCGGATTCTCGAGGGCGCGCCCCGCCCGGCGGGGTTTGCCGAAACGCGTCATGCGCCGGGCGCGCGGCGGATCGCGTTCAAGACCGGCACCTCCTATGGCTTCCGGGACGCCTGGGCAGTGGGCTACAGCCGCGACTACACCATCGGGGTTTGGGTCGGACGGCCGGATGGCACGCCGAGCCCGGGCCGCTATGGCCGGCTGACCGCGGCCCCCGTCATGCTGCGGGCGTTCGATCTCCTGCCGAGACCACAACAGCGGCTTGCCGCGCCGCCGCCGCCGAAGGGCGTGGTGCTGGCCCGCACCGAGGATCTGCCGCCGGGGCTCCGTTATTTCGGCCCCGGGCCGGCGCGGATTGTCGCCGGTCATGGCCCTCGGCGCCGCGGCAAGGCGATCAGCATCGTCTATCCGCCGAACGGCGCACTGGTCGCCCTGGAGCCGAGGGAGACGGGTTATCAGACCCTGCCGCTGCAGGCCGAGGGGGGGCGGAAGCCCCTGACCTGGCTCGTCAACGGCCGGCCGGTTCCGGCGGGTTCAATGCGCCGCAATGCGAGCTGGATGCCGGACGGGCCGGGCTTTGTCGCCGTCACCGTGATCGACGCCGATGGCAATTCCCACAGCGTCGAAGCCCGCCTCCGCTGACAATTTCCGCCCGGCAGTGCCAAAAGCACGGCTTACGCGACATTTCCCATTCTTAACTTGCGTAAGGGACGCCCGGGCTGACCCCGGGCAAGATCGGTGCATCTCAACGATGACCGACAGGGGCCAAGCAATGACACAGAAGGAACTCCGCATGGGTGTGCTGGTGACAGCCACCGCAGCTGCTCTTGCCATCGCTTCGTTTGTGGTTGTGCCCGCGAATGCCGACACAGCCAAGAAGGCTGCCGGCGGCTCGGTTATCACCTACAAGCTGAAGGCCTCCGACCTGATCGGAAAAGACGTGAAAAACATGAACGGCGAGGATGTCGGGTCGATCGATGACCTGGTCATCGGCGTCAACGATCAGGTGGCCTATGCCGTCGTCTCCGTCGGGGGTTTCCTCGGCATCGGAGACAAACTCGTGGCGGTTCCCTACAATAAGTTCCGCATGCGGGGCGAGGATGTCCTGGTGCTGGATGCCACCAAGGAAAGCCTGAAGAAAGAAGCGGCATTCACCTACCGTGAAGACCGTGACACCTATAAGGCGCGCACCAAGGAACGGGTCGAATCGTGGGAAAAGCGCGTCGGTGACTGGAAGGAAGGCGCCGCCAAGAAGGGCAAGGACGCCAAGAAGGAAACCGGCGAAAAACTCGACCAGTCCTGGGAAGCGGTGAAGGAACAGTGGGAAAAACTGGAAAACGCCACCGCCGAGACCTGGGAAGACGCCGAAGCCGGCATGGAGAAGGCCTGGAAGGATTTCAAGGAAGCCTGGGCCGACGCCGCGTCGTAATCGCGATTAACTTGTAAATAACTTAAACTGAAAGGAATTTCTTATGCTTGGTACAATTCTGATTGTCATCCTGATCCTGCTGCTGATCGGCGCGCTTCCGCGCTGGGGCCACAGTCGCAGCTGGGGCTACGGCCCGGGCGGTATTCTTGGCCTGATCCTCGTGGTCGTCATTATCATGGTCCTGCTCGGAAAACTCTGACGCTCGGGAAAATTCGAAAAATCTCAGAAAACGGGGGCTTTTGCCCCTGTTTTTTTCGTTTCTGCAAGATTTATCGAGAAATTTTAACCCTGGTGATGGCCGTCACAGCGGATTTTGCGACCCTGCGGTATCTTTTGACCATAGCCAAACGGCACACAGACAAACCACGCAAACAGGGCAGCAGAAAATGACCAACACCAACCAGACCGCCACCGCAAACGACCCCCGCGACATCGACGCCGGCACCGGCCTCCCCATCGCCATCGTGCTGCTGATGGGCGCATTCCTCACCTTCGGCGCCGTTGCCGCCGACGCCGGCGCGCAGGACACTGCGGCAGCCGCCCCGGTGAAGGTCGCGAGCATCCGCTAAGAGTTCCTGTCTCGAGGGCTGCTGCGGACCGGAAACACGCCCTGTTCTCCGAATCCGAGGCGACAAACCCTCCCGAGATCATTGCATCAAAAAGGCTCCCCGCCCGGGGAGCCTTTTTTCGTTTGCAGTATCTTTACCGCTCCCGGCAATGCTGCACTGCAACACCTTGACAGGGACACGGCCTTGTCTAGAGTGCGGGTCAGTTATTTCGCGCTGCAGCAATATGCGCTGCGGTCAGGGGAACGGGGATACCGACATGTCACCAGAAGGCACCAACATGGTTCCGGGCAAATCCAGCAAGGACAAGCCCACGCCACCGGATCTGAACGATCTCTACGGCTATTTCTATGAAGACCTGTCGGTCGGCATGGAAGGTATATACTCGCGTACGGTAACCGACGCAGATGTCGTGGCATTTGCCAGCATCTCGGGCGACACCAATCCGCTGCACATGAGCGAGGATTTCGCCCGCGAGACAATGTTCGGCGGCACCATCGCCCACGGCATGCTGACCTCGAGCTTTATCTCGACCGTGATCGGGACCAAGCTGCCGGGGCCGGGCTGCATCTATGTCAGCCAGAGCCTGCGCTTCAAGGGCCCCGTGCGCGCCGGCGACACGATCAATGCCCGCGCACGGATTACCAATCTGATCGACGAGAAAGACCGCATCGCGATGTGGTGCGAGTGCTTTATCGGCGACACGGTGGTGCTGGAAGGCGAAGCCATCATCCAGGTGCCGCGCCGGGAGCCGATCGAGCGCTAGGGCCCGACGGGGCGCCGGGCTTGCGGCGCCTCTCCGCAACTCTCCAGATTCCTGAAACTCAGGCGGTATCCGCAAGTGCGGAGTCTGCACCGGCGGCTTCGGCTGCGCGGGACTCGTCCATTTCGCTGAGAATGGCTTTCAGACGCCGGTAGAGATCGTTGATCGACTCGGACGTCTCGGCGGCATTCTCGAGCACCGAACCGGAAATCGAATTCACGGCGTCGCTGTCCATGCCGGCGTCGCCGATGTCCTTCGAGACCTGACGGTTCCGCTCGGCGGCCTGCGCCACGTGATCGCTGATGTCGCCGGTCGCCGCACGCTGCTCCGCGATAGCGGCGGCGATCTCGACAGTTATGTCGCTGACCTCACCGATCACGCTGCCAATTCCCGAAATCGCGTCCACTGCCTCATGGGTGACCGACTGGATCGAGCCGACATGACTCGCAATGTCCTCGGTCGCGCGCGCGGTCTGGCTGGCGAGATGCTTGACCTCGCTCGCAACGACGGCAAATCCCTTGCCGGCATCGCCGGCCCGCGCGGCCTCGATCGTGGCGTTGAGCGCGAGCAGGTTGGTCTGCTCGGCGATGTCCGAGATCAGGCTGACGACGTCACCGATCTTGCGGGCCGCATCGGACAGCCCGGTTACGGTCACATTCGTGCGGTCGACTTCCTCCACCGCGCGTTTCGCGATTCCGGTGGATTTCTGCACCTGGCTGCCGATCTGGTCGATCGAAACCGACATCTGGCCTGCCGCCGCGGCGACAGCCTCGACATTCCCTGTTGCCTGGTGTGCGCCCGCCATGCAGGCGTCCGTCCGATCGTGGAGACGGGCGCTCAGTTCATTCATCCTGGCCGCAGAATCGCGCATGGTCCGGGCGCGCTTGTCGACATCGCCGACGATCGGATCGATTTCCTGCTCGAGACGCCGGGAGAGTTCTGCAAGCTGCTCCCGGAGATGCTCCTCGCGGTCCGCCTTGTGCCGCGACTCGCCGCCGCGCAGTTCGTCAACTTCGCGGAGATTGTCGCGGAAGACGCCAAGGGCCCGGGCCATTTCGCCGATCTCGTC
>JAJFFI010000290.1 GCA_021776755.1 Alphaproteobacteria bacterium
TGCCGCGATAGAGCGCGGGCAGCGCCTCCATCACCGCGTTGATGCCGGCAAGCGCGAGGAGCGCGTAGCCGATGCTGCCGGTCGCCACACCGGCCGCAGTGGCGGCCCCGGCCTGGAAGCCGCTGGCGACACTGTTCCGGCCGACGATCACGAAGTTCGGGCCGGGCGACATCGCACCCGCCAGATGCACGAGGGCTGCGGCGAAGATCGCGCCCCAGAGGCCGAGATTGGCGATTTCGGTCAAGGCTGGAACTGTTCGGTCAGGATGCGTTCGGCGAGATCGTGGTCGGCATCGAACAGCAGCCGGATGTCGACCGAGCGGTCTTCGGCGACGTCGACGGTCTCGACGTCGCGCACTTCGTAATAGTCGGCGACCGCGCTGACCGGGCGCTTCTTGGCCTCGAGGATCGAGAACCGCACCTTCGAGGCATGGGGCAGCAGCGCACCCCGCCAGCGGCGCGGCCGGAAGGCGCTGATCGGGGTCAGCGGAAACACGTCGGAGCCGATCGGCACGACGGGCCCGTGCGCCGAGAGGTTATAGGCCGTGCTGCCGGCGGGCGTGGACACCAGCACACCGTCGCAGATGAGTTCCGGCAGCCGGGTGATGCCGTCGATATCGATCCGGATCTTCGCGGCCTGGCGGGTTTCGCGCAGCAGCGAGACCTCGTTGATCGCGAGCGCCTCGTGCCGGTTGCCCGCAAGATCGGTCGCCACCATGCGGAGCGGGTGGACGATGACCTCTTTCGCCGACTGGAGGTGCGCGATCAGATCGTCCTCGGTGTATTCGTTCATCAGGAAGCCGATGGTGCCCCGGTGCATCCCGTAGATCGGGATGCCGCGCTCCATGTGTTTGTGGAGCGTCTCCAGCATGAAGCCGTCGCCGCCGAGTGCCACCACGATGCTGGCCTCCGCCTCCGGCACATTGCCGAAGCGATGGCGCAGCCGGCGCAGGCTTTCCTGCGCGCCGTCCGCGTCGCTGGCGGCAAAGGCGATCCTGAGGTCGCCGGTCTCTGTTTCGGTCTGGCTCATGCGTTGGCTCTTGTATCGGGGGCTCTTGTTTCGACCGCTCCTGTTTCGGGCGGGCGGAGTATAGCTGAGTGGGGAGTCGAGGCCAGCCAAGACCGCGCCCGCAGTTGCCATTCCACCGGGCAGCGGCTAATTCAGTCGCAACCACTGAACCGCGCCCGGCGCTGCCCGAACGGAGACTTTCTGATGCTTTCACCCCTGCGCCTTGCCGCATTTTCCTTTGCTGCGGGTTTTGTATTCGCCACCGCTGCCACCCCGGCCTTCGCCCAGGAAAAGACGCCGAAGAAAGTCGAGAAGGACAACCATGCGGGCTACTACTATCCGGCCCCGAAAACCTTCGAGGAATACAAGGCGCGCGCCGTGACGCTGGCCGACAGCGACCGCTCGCGCCGGATCGCCTTTGTCGCCAATCTGACCAAGGAATTCCTGAGCCGGCCGTATCCGCCGCAACTGGTGATTTTCGCCAAGGGCGACGAAAAGCAGAAGCTGATTATCGTGGCGCTCGACGAGAACCACATGAATACCATCTTCCGCGCCCGCGCGGTGCTGGCGCAACTGACCTCGATCGCGATCCTGAGCCCGCTCTTCCAGGAGCACGGGGTGGAGGAGATTTTCACCTTCTTCGACCTGCTGAAACTGCTCGGCTTCAAGCAGGTCACGATCAGCGACGGCAAAACCTTTGCGCATCAGGTGAGGATCAGGTGACCGGGCGGCCCGCCAGCCGGGCCGGACGGTCATCTCGACCGAACCGAAGGTGAGCGGAGAGATCTTTGAGCAGCTGAAGCAAGATTTCTCCGCTGCGCAGCCTGCGACTGCTTCGGTCGAAATGACGACTTAGGGGTTTTTCTCCGCCCACCACCGCGCATCCGCCAGCACCACTGACGTCTCCACCTGGCGCGCCGGTATATTCCAGTAGGTCTTGAGCAGGCGGGTCTTCGTGGGGGTGTCGGTCAATCGGAAGCCGTGGCGTTGGTAGAACGCGAGGGCCCAGGTGGCCGCCGCCCAGGTGCCGATCAGGACCGGGCGCCCGGTGCCTTCGAGCAGCGCGTTCAGCAACTGCGCGCCAAGGCCCTTTCGCTGATGTGCGGTGCGGACATAGGCGTGGCGGATGAGCGTCACGTCTTTCACGTCCTGGATGCCCATCACGGCCACGAGAGTTCCATCTTGCCCGACCGCGCTGAAGCGGACGCCGGCGGCGATTTCGGCGTGGAGATAGTCTTCGGCCATGTAGGGATTGTGGAAGCGGTCAGCCGGGATGACACCCCGGTACGCACGGGCGCCATCGTTGATGACGGCGAGAACTTCGGCCTCGTCGGACGCCGTGCAGGCCCGCGGCGTCATCCCGGGGCGAGCACGATATCGAAAGTGCCGGTGCGCCCGACCGCGCCGTCCATCGCGTCAAAGCTGACAATCACGCCGGCCCGCGCCTCGGGATCGCGGATGCGGTTGAGGATGCCGTCGCGTTCGTTCAGCGGCTCGTCCGCGAAATACATCTGCGTCACCAGCGGATTGCCGCCGGGCGCGGTGACTTTGAAATGGATGTGCGGCGTGCGGCCCGGATAGTGCCCGGGCTTGACCGTGCGAAAGCCATAGCCGCCCGTGCCGCCGGTCCGCATCGCGCCATAGCCCTGGAAATTCGGGTCGCGCGGGCGGTCGCTGCCGTCGCGGGGATGGGCGTAGCGGCCATGGGCGTTGGCCTGCCAAAGCTCGATCACAGCGCCGGGCACGGGCCTTCCGTCCGGCGTCAGCACACGGCCCGCGACGTGGATCGGGAGCCCGGCGGCCCGGGCCTTGCGGCCCTCGATCACGGTCAGGTCGACGTCGCGGTCGGACGGAAGGGTCCGCGGAAAGAACGGCCCTTCGGTCTGGCGCGGCGTCGGCACGAGAACGGCCGCGTGAGCGGCCGGGGCGACCAGCAGCAGGCCTGCGGCGGTGGCGAGGAGGCGGCGGCGGGTGAGGTCGAAATCTGTCATGCCGGGAGTTTCGCACAGAAATCAGGGCGGAATTGCGGAAACGGCAAGCGGAACCGTGCAGTCACTTCGCGCGCTTGCTGCTCCCGCCGGGGCCCCGGGAGCTGGGGGCATAGGGCTGGATGTCGCTGATCCGGTAGGCGCCGATCGCTTCGGCGCCCGCCTTCGAGGTCAGCCAGGCGAAGAATTCGGCCACCGCCTTCGCGTGTGCCACCGGATCGGCGCCCGGCGGTCTGGATTTCGCGGGGGCCGGCTTTGCGGGTGGAGCCTGGCCAACCAGCATCGCGCTGTGCTCGATGAACATTCTCGGGTCGCCCTCGACGACGACCCGCT
>JAJFFI010000030.1 GCA_021776755.1 Alphaproteobacteria bacterium
CCGCGTGACCCATCGCGTCCGAATGGGCCGCCTCCAAGATTATCGTATGCCCGGCGTCCGCCAGGGCCGCCGCCAGGCCCTCGGGCCAATAGGCCGGATCGGTCTCGAGCCGCAGCCCGTCCACCGGATCGCCCCAGGTGCGCCCGAGCAGCCAGCGCGGCGCGGTGATCGCCGCCTGCAGGTCGTGGCCCGCCATCGCATAGCGCGTATAGAGCGCGGCCTGGGTCTGGGGCTGGCCGTCGCCGCCCATGGTGCCGTAGGCCATCGTGCGCCCGTCGGGCAGCAGCGCCATCGCCGGCGCATTGGTGTGGAACGGCAAGCGCCCGGGCTCGAGCGTGTTGAGCGCGGCCTCGTCGAGCGAGAAGCTGGTTCCCCGGTTCTGCCAGGGGATGCCGCTTTCTTCCAGCACGACGCCGGAGCCGAATTCCCAGTAGAGCGTGTGGATGAAGCTGACGACGGTGCCGTCGGCATCCGCGGCGCCGATCCAGACGGTATCGCCGGGCGCGCCATCTCCGCCCGGTGCCGCGCGCGCCGGATCGATCCGTTTCGCCATCGCATCGAGCGCTGCTTCCGACAGATAGGCGTTGGGATCTTCGCCGCTCCAGGCAGGATCCGTGATGGATCCGTCGCGCACCTCGAAGGCGAGCCGGGTCGCCTCGACCAGCCGGTGGATATGGTCGAACCCGTCGGGCGTATCCGCCGCCACCCGGTCGTAGAGTGCCAGGATGATCAGGGCGGCCAGCCCCTGGGTCGGCGGCGGCAACTGATAGACCCGCCCGGAGGACAGTTGCACCGACAGGGGATCGACGGTGGCCGCGGCATATCCCTCGAGGTCCTGGCGGCTCAGCGGGCTGCCGGCGCGCTCCAGATCGGCGGCAACCATGGCGGCCACCCGCCCGCGGTAGAAGTCATCGAGGCCATGTTTGGCGAGCGTCCGGAAGGTTTCCGCAAGCCGCGTGTTGGTGAACACCGCGCCCTCGGGCGGCGCCTCGCCCCCGGGGCGGAAATGCGCGCCGAAGCCGGGCACATCCGTCATCTCGCCCTGCTTGTCCCTTGTGTTCGCGGCCTGTGTGCGGCTCACGGGAAAGCCCGCCTCGGCGTAGTGGATCGCAGGCTCCAGCAGGCGCGTGAGCGGCAGCGCCTTGTTCGGCCCGGTCACGGTATGGAGCGCGGTCAGCCAGGTCGCGACATTGCCCGCGACCGTATTCGCCGCGAGCGGCCCGCGCGACGGGATCGCGTCGAGCCCCAGCGAACCGTAGAGCGCGCGGTCGACGGCCGCACCGGCAGGCCCGCCGCCCATGATCCCCACCGGCGCTTCCTGCCCGCGCGAGATCAGCCAGAACCCGTCGCCACCGATGCCGCACATATGCGGGTAGAGCACGGTCATCGCCGCCGCCGTGGCGACGGCCGCCTCGACGGCCGAGCCGCCCTCGCGCAGCACGTCGCGTCCGGCCTCGGCCGCCAGATGATGCGGGGCCACGACCATGCCGTTCAGCGCGCGCCGGGTTCTCAACATGCGTCAGGTCCTGTCTGTGATTGCGGGGGAGGTCCGGGGTGCAGGCGGCCCGGCATCCAAACCGCCGGGCGATTCCGTATATAGTCAGGAAGCTCCGGGAAAGGAACCTCGCTCATGCGCGCCACCGCCAACGTAATCGTCACGGCTCTAGCGGCCTGTGCTTTCATCGCCATCAGCTTCGCGGCCGTGCCGGCAGGCGCCCAGGACAAGCTCCCGAAGGCCGATGAAGACGCCATCCGTGCCGTCATCACTTCGCAGATTACGGCGTTCCAGCGCCGCGATGGCGACGCCGCGTTTTCCCACGCAGCCCCCGGCATCCGGGGTGCGCTCAGGAGCTCCGAGTCATTCATGTCGATGGTCGAACAACAATACGCCGCCGTCTACAACGCGCGCGCGTTCGAGTTCCGGCCGGCCAAGGGAACCGGAGAGAACCTGGTCCAGCCCGTGATCGTGACCGGACCCAACGGCAAAGCCTGGTCCGCGCTCTATCTGATGCAGAAGCAGCCGGACGGAATGTGGAAGATTGCCGGAGTGGCGTTGACCAACACCGGGCAGGAAGAAATCTGAACATGGTCGAGGCGCGGCCTGGCAATCCGGACCTGTCGTCGCGACAGAGCGCGTAGCCCGTCGGCCCCCCGTCGGCGGGTCTAGTCCTCGCCGGCCTCTTTTTCTTTTTCCATCAGCTCGATGATCTTGCGGCCGAGCCAGCTGTGCAGGTGCACGGCGGCGTCCTTGTCGAGCACGACGTCGATCTCGATCTCGCGCACCACACCCGCCTTCGATTTCTTGATCGTCTGCGGCGAGAGCGTTCCGTCCTCGCGAATTTCGCGGACGGTCTTCTTGGGGATCGGGCCGCGCTCGTTGAACAGCGAGAAATGGATATAGCCGCGCGGCGTGATGCCGCCGAACGCGCCGTCGGCGTGGACCACCCGGAAGAAATTCGACTTCAGATAATGATATTCGATCTGCTCGGCGCGCGGCGCGTCATCTTCGCGGTCGTCGGCTTCGGGCTTGTCGTCACTCATGGGTCATCCTGATCTGGCGCGGCGTCCGGAATGGCCCGGCCCGCCAATTCGGTCGCCACAATAGACTTCCGCCCGCATTTCGCAAAGCCGATGGTTGGTCCGCGAACTATCGTCCGGTTCGGAGAGTGCCGCACGAAAAAGGCGGGACGCCGCAGCGCCCCGCCCAATTTCGTGCAATTCCGTAGTCGTCAGGCCTAAGCGAGCGGCGGAATGCGGAGCACCTGGCCCGGGTAGATCTTGTCCGGATGCTTCAGCATCGGCTTGTTGGCCTCGAAGATGACATTGTACTTGTTCGGATCACCGTAGGCCTTCTTGGAAATCGCCGACAACGTGTCGCCGCTCTCCACCGTGTGATAGCTCGCCGCGCCGACACCGCCGCCGGCCTCGTCGGCCGTGCCCTCGGCGCCTGCCTTGACCGTCATCTGGTCGTCGACCCCACCGATGCCCTGCGTGTTGCCGGCAACCAGCACGACCTTTTCCTTCTCGGCGAAGCTGGCGGCCTCGCCGGTAATCAACGCGGTATCGCCGGTGATCGTGACGTTGAGGTTCTCGACGTCGAAGCCGTAGCCCTCGATCATTTCCTCGATCTTCTTGGTGGCGGCTTCGGCGCTGTTGTCGTCACCGTCGATAATGCCGAGCTTCTCGCCGGCGCTCTTCAGAAAGCTGATCAATCCCATGGTGTGTACCTTCCCTGTTTGGTTGATAGTTGTGGTTGGAGGAGAATTCGGTTCAGGATCCCGGCTTGCGTCTGCCGAGCGCCTGGTTGAGGAAACTCATGCCCATTCGGGCGACATCGTCAAGCGGATCGCCGTCGCCATCGGTATCGAGCAGACGCGAAAGCCCGTTCAACTCGCGGGGCAGGGCCTCGTCGGCGCTCTGGCGTTCCTGGCCCAGAATATGCGCGAGATCGCCCGCGCCAAGGTTCTGTTCGCGCTTGGCCTTGCCGAGCGCGCCCATCAGGATCGGAGCGAGGAGGGGCAGCAGCTTGCTCACCGCCGAGGCATCGACCCCGCCCGACTGTCCGATCACTGTTTCGGCCGGCAGCCGGCGGTCGCCGAGAATGTGCTTGAGGATGCCGTCGCCGTTGGCGCCCAGCGCCTGGCCAATCATACTGGCCACACCGCCCTCGAGGATGCCGCCGCCATGGTCGGTTTCGAGTGCCCGGTTCAGGGATTCGGCGCCGTCCGCGCGGCTCGCGTTCCGGGCAAGCCCGCCGGTCAGCAGAGCAATAGCTTGCGGCAACACGCTCTTGACTTCGCGCTCGCCGAGGCCCGCGGCCTTGCCGAGTTCGCCGAGGGCGGCGCCCGACAACTGGTCCTGGATCATTTCGAGTATCGACATCGTTCTGACTCCCACCCCCTGAAGTGAATTTCGCTGCGTCTAGCGCAGGATTGCGCCGAGAATGCCCCGGACGATCTTGCCTGTCGTGGGCGTGCTGCTCCGCCGGCGCTTGGTCGACCGCCGCCGTGTGGTGGAGCCGAAGATTGCCTTGGTCAGCTCGCGCCCCAGGGTCGAGCCCACCGAGCGGGCGATCGACTTGGCGGCCGCCGTTCCAACCGAATCGCTCCGGCTGCTGCGTTTCTTGGTGCTGCTCGTCTTGCGCGCGCCGCCGACCTGTTTGGCCGACTTGAAGCGCTTTTCCTCTTCCTGCTCCAGCCGCTCGGCCTCGCCTTCTTCCTTCTCGCGGGCCTCCATGCGCTCCTGCAGGATTTCATAGGCGCTCTCGCGGTCGACCGCCGTGTCATAGAGTCCGGCAACCGGGCTGTTGGCGATGATTTTCTTGCGCTCCGCGGCATCGACCGGGCCCATCCGCGACTCGGGCGGGCGCACCAGCGTGCGTTCGACGGGCTGCGGGCGGCCTTTTAAATCGAGGGTCGAAACCAGCGCTTCGCCGGTCCCGAGTTCAGTGATGACCGCCTCGACATCCAGCTTCGGATTGGGCCGGAATGTTTCGGCCACGACGCGAACGGCCTTCTGGTCGCGCGGTGTGTAGGCGCGGAGCGCATGCTGCACCTTGTTGCCGAGCTGGCCCAGCACTGTGTCGGGAATGTCGATCGGGCTTTGCGTGACGAAAAACACGCCGACGCCCTTCGAGCGGATCAGCCGCACCACCTGTTCGATCTTTTCCAGCAGCGCCTTGGGCGCGTCGTTGAACAGCAGATGCGCCTCGTCGAAAAAGAATACCAGCTTCGGTTTGTCGGGGTCTCCCGCCTCGGGCATTTCCTCGAACAGTTCGGCGAGCAGCCACAACAGCGCCGTCGCATAGAGCCGCGGGTCGTTGACTAACTGGTCGGCGGCCAGGATGTTGACGAGGCCGCGCCCGTTCGTGTGGGTGCGCATGAAGTCTTTCAGGTCGAGCGCCGGCTCGCCGAAGAACTGGTCCGCGCCGGCCTCTTCGAGAACCAGCAGGCCGCGCTGGATCGAGGCGACAGACGACGTGCTGACGGCGCCGTATTTCAGGCCGATCTCCTTGCGGTTTTCGCCGACCGCGGTGAGCATCGCGCGAAGATCCTTGAGATCGAGCAGCATCAGCCCTTCGTCGTCCGCAACCCGGAAGACGACATATAACACCGCTTCCTGCACGTCGGAGAGGTCCATCAACCGCGACAGCAGCAGCGGTCCCATGTCGGAAATCGTCGCCCGAACCGGGTGGCCCTGTTTGCCGTAGAGGTCCCAGAAAACCACCGGCGTGCCCTGCTGCGTGTAGTCGTCGATGCCGATGGCCTCGACGCGCTCGTCGATCTTGGGGTGGGGTTTGCCCGCGGCTGCGATGCCCGACAGATCGCCCTTTACGTCGGCGCAGAACACCGGGACACCGATCTTTGAGAATCCCTCGGCGAGGATCTGCAATGTAACGGTCTTGCCCGTGCCGGTGGCGCCGGTGACGAGCCCGTGCCGGTTGGCAAGCCGGGGCAGCAGGTTGATCCGCGTGCCGTCCGCGCCGCCGATCAGAATGGGCGGTATTGTCGAACCGTCTTCATCGGCCATCCGCGCAAGCCTCCCCCACCTGCTGTCCATCGAAAATTCCGGCCCCGACTATAGTCAACGGGCCCATGAAAGCCATTGGGAATATGCAGGCTAAATCCGGCAGTGCGCCCCACCCGGAAGGCGCCTGCCCGAAAACGCCTTGGCAAACCGCACCGCCGCCGCAAGAATGCGCCCGCCACGAACAGGAAAACCCAAGGGGACGGCATGACGGAGGAGCAGCACGCACGAAATTTCCCGGTAAGCTGGGACCAGTTGCACCGGGACGCCAAGGCACTCGCCTGGCGGCTGGTGAACCAGGGGCCGAACGGCGGCCAATGGGCGGGAATCATCGCGATCACGCGCGGCGGTCTGGTGCCGGCCGCGATCATCGCCCGCGAACTCGACGTTCGCATCATCGATACCATCTGCGTCGCGAGCTACGACCACAAGACCCAGGGGGGCATCACGATCCTGAAGTCGGTCGAGGGCCTGGTCGAGAAAGAAGGCGCCGGGTGGCTCATCATTGACGACCTCGTCGACACCGGAAAGACCGCGAAGGTGGTCCGCGAGATCATCCCCAAGGCACATCTCGCCACGGTCTACTCAAAACCCGAAGGCCGCCCGATGGTCGACACCTTCGTCACCGAGGTGAGCCAGGACACCTGGATCCACTTCCCCTGGGACCTCGAACCCCAATACGTCCAGCCCATCGCCGGCCGCGAGAATTAGTCATTGGTGGGAAATGACCCTCCCAACCTCCTCCTCTGAAGTGGGGGAGGGGGCGGCGAGGGCGACGTCACGCCGTCTTCAGTTCATCCCCGGCAACTGCGCCTGCAATCACCCGTTTCGCCGGGAACGTCACCGTCACCTTGGTGCCGACCCCCGGCGTGCTGTCGATGGTCAGGCGCGCGTCGTGCAGCTTGCAGAGCGCTTGCACGAGCGCGAGGCCAAGGCCCGCGCCCTCCCGGTTCCGCACATAGCTTTGGGAACCCTGCTGGAACGGCAGCAGCACTTCGGAAATGATTTCTGGCGGGATGCCGATGCCGGTGTCGAGTACCGTGAAGGCGAACTCGCCGGATTTCACCGTCTCGGCCATCAGCATGACGTGCCCGCCCGCGTCGGTGAACTTCACCGCGTTGGTCAGCAAGTTCAGCAGAATCTGTTTCACGGCCCGCTCGTCCGCGACAATGTGCGGCAGGCCGGTGCCCGCATCGGTCGTGAGCGTGACACCCTTTGACGTTGCCTGCGGCTCCGTCAGGTTCGTGGCCCACTCGACAATGCGGTCCATGTCGAGCTCGACCTCCTGCAGGTCGGCGCGGTTGGCCTCGATCCGCGAGAGGTCCAGCAGGTCGTCGATCAGCGCCAGCAGATGCGTGCCGCTGTCATGGATATCCGTTGCGTATTCGAGATATTTTGGCGAGCCCACCGGCCCGAACGCCTGCGTCTTCATGATCTCGGAAAACGCCAGCACCGCGTTCAGCGGTGTCCGGAGCTCGTGGCTCACGTTGGCGAGAAAGAGCGTCTTCGAGCGATTGGCAAGCTCGGCGCGCGTCTTGGCGTCGATCAGGTCATCGACATTCTGGCGGAGCGTGTTCGCGAACCGGTCCGCCCGGTAGACAAAGAATGTCATCAACCCGGTGGCGAGCAGGAGGGCGACGAGGATGATCCCTCCCAGCCCGCTGACCAGGTTTCCGCCGGGGGTCGCCGGGTCCCAGACGAGGTACATCGCGGGCTTGCCGTCGGGGCCGGGCAGGGGGACCGACTGCGCGCCGGCCGGCGCAACCCTGGCGGTCCGCAGGTTCGCGAGCGAATGGCTGTTGGCCCAGGCCTCGAGTCGCGTGCCCGACATCGGCTGGCTCAGGATCAGCACCGGGCGCGGGGCCTGGCGCAGTTGCTGGGGCTTCGGATCTTCCGGTGTGATCGGGCTGACCACCACAAGCTGCAGTTCACCTGCCTCATGGAGGTAGGCGATCATCGGAACCGGCTCTTTCATCGGTCCGGCGCGCGCGGCCTCGATCAGGGTCTTCAGGCCCGGGTCGAACCGCTCGAAGGCATTGGTCTTCTTTCGCCGGCTGCCACCAAATGCGGCGTAGCGGGTCCGATCCTCCGCATCGACGACGTAGGAGCCGGTCAGTTCGTACTCGTTCACCAGATTGACGCCGATGTTGGCATCGGTCCATTCGACGTCGAACGTGTCGATCACGTTCTTCCGGACGTCGTCCCACCAGCTGTTGTCCTTGCCGACGCGCTTGATCGCGCGGGCTTCGCTGGCCAGCCGGTGCCGGGTGATCTCAAGCTCGTGCATCCGCGCACGGGCATCGAGCCTTGTCGACGCCTCGTTAAGCACGACCGCCGTCACGCCGGCCCCCAGCAGCACAATCAGCATCACGGGGAGCACAAGGCGCGCGAGCGTCGATTGCGTGTATTGGACCAGCGAGTCTCTAAGGCGGTATTTCATCGAAATCGTCTGCAGCCGCGGCGCGAGGTCACCGGCCCCACACTATCACACCGGA
>JAJFFI010000291.1 GCA_021776755.1 Alphaproteobacteria bacterium
TCCTCGGGGATGAGGTTCATCTGGTCCCAGTTGTATTGAACCTTGAGGTTCGCAAGCTCGGAGAATTTCCAGACGGCCAGCGGCGAGATTCGATGGCGGTCGGCGCGGAAGGGATCGATCTGCCGGTTTGCGAGATCGCCCACGCCCTGGCCCATCCCGGAGACGTAACCGTAGCGCAGGCCCGCACCGAATTTTGGGTGCAGGTAAGCTAGGCCCTGTACATAGAAGCCGTAGTCGACGAGTGTGTTCCCTGGCGCACCTCCGGACGCCGAGCGGTCCTCGGCCTTGTAGTAACGCCACATGAATTCGCTCGCCAGATCGACATGCCGCCCACCGCCCAGGTTGTGGCGGTAACCGACATCGCCGCCGAGAATGATCGTGCGGCCGTCACTTCCGGTGGCGTTGGGCCCGAAGAGCGACGAGATGCCGAAGCGCAGCGTGCCGTCCGTCCACGGCGCGACGCTGTTGCGCAGACGGGCGAGGTAGACGAAGTCCCGGAAGCTGTCGATCTCGAGATCCTTATGGGCGTAGCCGCCGATGCTGCGCTCCTCGAAAAGCTCGTCGCTGGCGCCGAAACTCGCCATGGTTTCGCCGAAGGGATTCTGCATGCCCAGAATGACCGCCGAATGCCACGGCAGCGGCAACCGGACCGTGCCCTCGACGCCCTGGCCCCGGATGCCGTCCGGGCCGAACATCCGGTTCGCGATCAGGGGCTGGTCGACAAAGGTCCAGTCGTGCACATGGAGCGTGTTGAAGTGGCCGAAGCCGGTAAAGTACTGGCCGGCCTTGACGGTCAGGAAGCCCGCAATCTCCCGCGACTGAAAATAGGCCTCCTCGAGCTCGAATTTGCTTTCGCCTTCCTGGTCGAGGAAGTAGGTGAGCGCGACGAAGGCTGAGAAATACGGGTCGTAGGCCCCGGAGAACGAGAGGTCTAGGGACTGGAGCGTAAACCCGGTCTGCTTCGGGTCGTGGCCGCCGGCCTGCAGCACCTCGCGGGAGAAGGCATTGCGTTCGGAAGAATACCCGGCGGCAGCCGTCGCATCGAGGCCCAGCCGCACGAACCGCAAGGTGCCGTCGCCAATCTCACCGGACCAGACATCGTCCCGCTTGCCGTGGCCCCCGCCTTGGCCGTGACCTTCGTGACCGGTTCGGCCGGACGCGCCCGCGGATTTTATCTTTCCCGTGCCGCGCGACGCGAGTTTCGACTTCAACTCGCGAACGACCTTTTCGCGTTCCTCGTCGCGCTTTAGCAACTCCTCGACCGTCTTCTCCAGCAGCCGGAGGCGTTCCTTGTCGCTTTGAGCAGCGGCAGGTACCGGCGCGGCGGCGATCCAAGCCGCAGTCGCGACCACAGCAGAGGCCAGAAGGAATTTCGAAGAGATGTCCGGCAATCTCGGGAACATTGGGAACCTCTTTAACGTTATATCGTTGCAATACATTGGTGGCCTCCGCCCTTGTCTCAAGTCAGATGTTCTCAATCCAGGGGTTGATTTGCGGGTTTAGTTGCCCAGGCAGCCGGAAATTTCGTCCGCGAGACCCGACATCAACCCGAACCACACCTCCTCTCCCGCAGGCAGGGATGCGCCCAGGGGATCGAGTACGGCGGTGCGCGCCGGGGTGCCATCAATCACCGTCGCGACGAGGGCCGGTGGGAACTGCGGCTCATTAAAAACGCAGCGAACCTTCTGTTCCAGGATGCGCTTGCGGATTGTGTAGAGGCGTCTGGGGCTTGGCTTGCGGTCCGGGGTCACGGTGATCGAGCCGGCCGCCGCCAGTCCGTAGTGTTTCTCGAAGAACTGGTAGGCGTCGTGAAAGACGATGAACGGCTTGTCCTTGACCGGGGCGAGCCGCGCCGCAATTGCCGCGTCGTGGGTCTCGATCCGCGCTGTCAGCCGCGCGGCGTTTGCGGCATATCGCGCAGCATTGTCAGGATCGGTCTTCGACAATGCAGCGGCGATCGCGGCCGTCATCGCCTTTGCGTTGGCAGGCGAAAGCCAGATGTGCATGTCATGGGCGCCATGGGCGTGCGCGTCTTTTTTCTCGCCTGTAGTGTTGTGGCCATGCCCATTCCCATGGCCATACCCGTGGCCCGCGTCGGCCTCCGGCTCCCAGATGCCGCCCTCCCGGGCCTTCAGCAAGGTGACGCCCTGCGCTTTGTGCAGCTCGAGCACTTTCCTCGAAGACAGTGACCTGATGGGCTTACTGAGGAACGACTCCATCCCCGCGCCAACCCAGATGACCAAGTCAGCCCGCAACAAGGACCGAACGTCCGATGGTTTCATTGCGTAGCTGTGAGGCGTCGCGGCGCCCTTCAGCAGCAGTTCCGGGGCACCGACCCCCGCCATCACGCCGGTCGCCAGGCTGTGAAGCGGTTTGATCGAGACGACGACCTTCGGCGCCGCAGCCGCCGGCGAAATCGCAGAGACGCCCGCCATCCCCAGAAACGCAATGGTCAGAACCGCCGCCGCCGACCTCACGCTATTTTGCCAAGCTTTTCCCATCCGATCCAACAATTTGTTATGTTGTAACATTTACGCAGCTTTCTAGATGTTATAGCATAACAAGTCAACATCGCCGCATCGGAGCGCCAATGTCCACCGTCTTTCCCAAACCTACGCACGACCATGGCCGTTGCGTCGACGATGCGATGGCCGAGGCCGAACGCGCCTGCCGCGAGGGCGGCGCGCGTCTCACACCGCAGCGGCGGCAGGTTCTGGCGATCGTCCTCGAAAGCCACCAGCCCATCGGGGCCTACGACGTGCTGGCCCGCATGAACGCGGCCGGCGGGCGGACCGCGCCGATCACCGTCTATCGCGCGCTCGATTTCCTGATGACACAGGGGCTGGTCCACCGGCTCGCGAGCCGCATCGCCTTCATCGCCTGCAGCTTGCCGGACAGGCACGAGACTGGGGGCGGCGGCGGCCAAAATGCCCAGGGAGACGGGGCGCAGTTCCTGATTTGCGGTGACTGCGGCACGGTCGCCGAAATGACCGACAGGCGCATCGAGACCGCGATTCGTGAACGCGCCAGGACCGCAGGCTTCATCGTTAGTGCCCCGGTCGTCGAGGTCGAGGGCACGTGCCCCAATTGTGCCGGCGCGTCCGATGGCTGATCGCGCCATGCTTGCCAGGTCCGGGGCCACGCCCCTGATCGCGCTCGACGGCATTTCGGTAGCTTTCGGTGGGCGCGTGATCCTCGAGGATATTTCGCTCGACGTCTCACCCGGCGAGATCGTGACGCTGATCGGCCCCAACGGGTCCGGCAAGACAACGGTCGCGCGGATCATGCTGGGTCTGCAATCGCCGGACGCCGGAACGGTTCTCCGGCGCGATGCGCTTCGCGTCGGATACATGCCGCAGAAGCATACGGTCGACCCGGTGTTGCCGGTGTCGGTGCGCCGCTACCTGACGCTGACCCACCGGGCGAGTGCGGCAGCGATGGCCGAAACGCTCGGCGAGGTCGGTGCTGCCCACCTGATGGACACCAACCTCTACGATCTGTCGGGGGGCGAGATGCAGCGGGTGTCGCTTGCCCGTGCGCTCCTGCGCGATCCGGATCTGCTGATCCTCGACGAACCGACCCAGGGTGTCGACTTCGCGGGCGAGGCCGAGCTTTACCGCTTGATCGCGGGCATGCGCGACCGGCGCGGCTGCGGCATCCTGATGATCTCCCATGACCTGCACCTGGTGATGTCGGCAACCGACGAAGTGGTCTGCATCAATCATCACGTCTGCTGCTCGGGCGCGCCCGAGGCGGTGACGCAGCATCCGGAGTATCTCGCGCTGTTCGGGTCGAAGGCCGCGGCCGAAGCCGTCGCGGTCTACGCGCATGCCCACGACCACGACCATGATGTCTCGGGCAATGTGATCGATACGGACCCCCACGATCACGGGCATGGCCACCATCACCATGCCAAACCGGACGCCCCCTGATGCTCGATGACTTTCTCGTCCGCGCCGTCGTTGCGGGGCTTGGCGTGGCGCTAGTGGCGGGGCCGCTCGGGTGCTTCATCGTCTGGCGGCGGATGGCGTTTTTCGGCGGCGCGCTTGCCCACGCGACACTCCTCGGCATCGCCCTCGGACTGCTGCTCGAGATCAACCTCACGGTTGCCCTCATCGTCGCGGGCGCCGTTTTCGCCCTTGTGCTGGCGGGCCTCCAGAGCCAGCGGCTCGTGCCCGCCGATACCCTGCTCGGCATCCTCGCGCATGCCGCGCTCGCCGCCGGCCTCTTCGCGCT